>DATMFU010000366.1:0-2535 GCA_035556015.1 Niallia sp.
CTTCACATTCTGCTCAGGGACCTAAACTTGGAATTCCTCAAATGATTCAAAGTCGAGCACAGTTTGGAGTAATCGGAGCTATTTTCCCGTTATTTCTGGTAATGTTCGTGTATTTAGGTTTTTTCGCAAGTAGTAGTGTGCTTGCAGCACAAACATTAAACAGTTTAATCCCCATTAATCAAAGCTGGGCCATCATAATCTTAAATATTCTTTGTTTTATTGTTGCAATTTTTGGTCATGATTTAATTCATAAAATGCAGAAAGTATTATCATGGTCTTCATTTGTTGTGTATCTAGCAGCAACAATTATTATATTTCAGTTACCACTTCCGACAGGAAGTTTTTCATTAAGTGGTTTGGATTTACCTGTATTTTTACTCGCTATCAGCATTGTAGCAACATGGCAATTAGCATATGCACCATACGTAGCAGACTATTCACGCTATCTGCCTGTTAATACATCAACTGCACAAACCTTTTGGTATAGTTACCTGGGTACATTTGTAGGGACTGTATGGATGATGATTTTAGGAGCAACTTTAACAACTACTATTCCTAATTTCCTTGATCATTCTGGTGGAAATTTAGCTCACTTATTCGGAAGTTTTGCTATCTTTATGTATTTGATCATTATTTTTGGTCAACTAGCTATTAATGTTTTTAATTTATATGGTGCTTTCATGTCAACCATTACAACTATAGAGCCCTTTTGGAAGCTGAAAGTAACACAAAAAGTTAGAGTAGGGATGATGTTTTGTGTTACATTGGCAGGTACTATCCTATGTTTGTTAGGCCAAAGTAATTTTCTATCATTTTTCTTAAATTTTATCTTTTTCATTAGCTATTTCTTGATTCCTTGGACGTCTATCAATCTTGTGGACTACTACTTATTACGCCGTGGTCAATATAATGTGAAAGATATCTTTGATGTAAATGGTCAATATGGAAAAATAAATGGAATCACTTGCATGGCATTTGCTGTATCAATTGTTGCAGAGATTCCTTTTATTAACACATCATTCTACATTGGTCCTATAGCAAAGGCATTTGGCGGCGCAGATATTGCCTGGCTAATTGGAATAATAGTTCCTGCGATCTTATATTATTTTCCGATGAAACAAAAGTTAAATAAAGAAGTTTTATTATGAAGGTTTATAATTAAGTAGAGGTATGTATGTACTTATTCATTTTATTTGATGTGCTAGAGCATCAAAAAGCTATGCTACATATGCCTATCATAAGTCTTAGTAGGGGGAAGATGAGTAGTTAAAGCTTGTTGAAGGGGCTATTTTCCTTATTTGCTATTAATCCTACTATATGTTATACTATAGGTAACTTATTTTTGTTCGGTATATTGAGAAAAGAAAAAACCCTAATGAGAAGTTTTTATCTTGAAATAGTATGTTTGGGCAAGATTAGTAATACATTTGTGGAGTATTCCACAGCAGGAGGCAACATTATGACACAAGGTACAGTAAAATGGTTTAATGCAGACAAAGGTTTCGGTTTCATTGAAATCGAAGGCGGAGAAGATGTATTCGTTCATTTTAGTGCTATTCAAGGTGAAGGTTTCAAATCATTAGAAGAAGGTCAAAAAGTTACTTTTGATATTGAGCAAGGTCAACGTGGAGCACAAGCTGCTAACGTTCACAAAGCATAATCAAAAGTGATAAAAAAAGACTCCTATGAAGGGGTCTTTTTTTATGGTCTCATAATTAGCATACTATTGGTTCAATAGAAAACCCAGGCTTTGAAAAAGCCTGGGTTTTAGACAAGACGATCGATACAAGGTTAATTAGTTATAACATACAATAGAAATAGAAAGCAAATATGAACAAAGGTTTTTTTATGTATAGGTAGTGTTTAATCTTTTAAAAAGCATACGTGTACATTATCTTCTATGGGGATTACGGGTGATTTTATCAATAAGGCGTTTTTTAGCTTCCATTACTATAATACATACTAATTACTATTGCTCTCTTTATAAGTATGCCTTATAAAGAGAGCATAGATACTTTATATCTTTTCTTTCATTCATATTTTATTAGCATCAATTTCATACTTGAAAAAAGTGGAGTGAGGATATTAAGATACAATAATTAATGTTTAATGAATAGTTGTTACCGCGATGTGTAAAATACAATGGAAATAAAAAAGAATGTTTTTTTAGAAAAACTATTGACGTTTCATTTGATATGTTTTATTATTATTAAGCGTCGTTGAAACGACAACTTATCATTTGGACATTGAACTTTGAAAACTGAACAAAGCGACAAACGTCAACGTTAAATTTTATTTTTTTAATTGAGCAAGTCAAACATTTCTTCGGAGAGTTTGATCCTGGCTCAGGATGAACGCTGGCGGCGTGCCTAATACATGCAAGTCGAGCGAACCGATTAGAAGCTTGCTTCTATGACGTTAGCGGCGGACGGGTGAGTAACACGTGGGCAACCTGCCTGTAAGACTGGGATAACTTCGGGAAACCGAAGCTAATACCGGATAGGATCTTCTCCTTCATGGGAGATGATTGAAAGA
>DATMFU010000367.1:0-17849 GCA_035556015.1 Niallia sp.
GCCGAAGGGTTCACAATCTCAGGCAAAAGGACAGAAGATTAAATGATATCTATTAATATTTGTATTTCATTTATTAATTGTATTTTTAATTCTTTTGATTTGAGATTGGAGCATATCCAGTCTCTTTTTTTATAGGGAAAATAATCGTTTTTTATCTACACACACCTAGATTTAGGAGGATTTAGTTATGGCTCAACAAGAATTAAAACGAGAATTATCCAATCGACATGTTCAATTAATTGCAATCGGAGGTACTATTGGAACAGGATTATTTTTAGGTTCTGGTAGGGCGATTCAATTGGCAGGACCCTCTATCATCCTAGCTTATTTAATTATGGGAACTGCATTATTTTTTGTTATGCGAGCACTAGGGGAGCTTATGCTGTCTAATGCAGGTTATCAATCTTTTACGGACATAGCAGAGGATTATCTAGGACCTCGAATAGCATTTGTAACTGGCTGGACATACTGGTTCTGCTGGATTATGACAGCAATGGCTGACGTAATAGCTGTAGGAGTGTATGTACAGTATTGGTTTGATATACCAGGGTGGGTTCCTGCTGTTATTTGTTTAATCCTGTTATTAGGACTTAATCTTTTGACTGTAAAACTTTTTGGAGAATTAGAATTCTGGTTTGCCCTAATAAAGGTTATCACCATTCTTGCTCTAATTATTATAGGAATTATTTTACTCGTAATAGGTTTTAAGACGGAAGCTGGACCAGTCACTATTAGTAATCTTTGGAATCATGGAGGATTCTTTCCAAATGGTTTATCTGGATTTTTGTATTCTTTTCAAATGGTAGTATTTGCATATGTCGGTGTAGAATTAATCGGTGTATCGGCAGCAGAAACGGAAAACCCAGAAAAAAATATTCCATCAGCTATTAATAAAATTCCTATGAGAATCCTATTCTTCTATGTTGGTGCACTTATTATCCTTCTAAGCATTAATCCATGGATGGAATTAAATGCAGAGGAAAGTCCATTTGTACGAACCTTTGCTTTAGTAGGAATACCAATAGCTGCAGGGGTAATAAATTTTGTTGTTTTAACATCAGCTGCATCAGCTTCTAACAGCGGGATGTTTTCAACTAGCCGGATTCTTTTCAATTTAAGTAAGAATAATCAGGCACCAAAGCGTCTTGGAAGATTAAGTAAGCATTCTGTACCTAGTAATGCGTTATGGATATCTACGCTTGTTATTTCAGTTGGTGCCCTTTTAAGTAAACTAATTCCAGAGCAAGCTTTTGGATTGGTGACAACAATTAGTGCCATTTGTTTTATCTGGGTTTGGGGTGTCATCTTGTTCTGTCATCTAAGGTATAAGAAGACAAGACCGCAATTACATGCAAAATCAAGATTTAAAGCACCATTAACACCTTTTGTAAATTACGTTGTTTTAATCCTATTTGCTATGATTCTTATTATTATGCTTTTTTCGGAAGCAACCCGTTCAGCCATTTTACTGACTCCTATCTGGTTTATACTTTTATTTATTTTGTACGAAGCACGAGGTAAAAATGGTAGAACATCTATCAACCATAAATAGTTATAAAAAACATTTAAAAATAACCCTAGATCATTGATCTGAGGGTTATTTTTATTATGGTATATATTTCTTGAAAACGGAAATATTAACAGGAAAAAATGATATTATTATTTGGAAATCTCCTTTTAAAGGAAATGATTGCGGTAATTTATTACAAATATTAAATAAGTTTTGACAATTATAAACTTAAGAGATATATTAGAATAACGTAAAATATCAGAATTTTATAAATTAATAGTTTTGTGTGGAGGTCATCTTATGGAAAAACGTCAACAATGGGGATCACGCTATGGTTTTATTATGGCAGCTGTTGGATCTGCAATAGGTTTAGGAAATATCTGGAGGTTTCCAGCTGTTGCTTATGAAAATGGAGGAGGAGCCTTTTTCCTACCGTATTTATTTGCAATAGTAACAGCAGGTATTCCAATTCTCATTTTAGAATTCACTATTGGACAAAAATACCGTGGTTCAGCACCACTATCACTATTTCGTATAAATAAAAAGGCAGAATGGCTTGGTTGGTGGCAGTTATTAATTTCTTTTGTTATTTGTACGTATTATTCGGTTATCGTAGCCTGGGCTATAAAATATACAATTTATTCATTTGGAACACAATGGGGATCAGACCCTGGAAGTTTCTTTTTTGGAGATGTATTAGAGTTAGCAGATAAACCGGGAACAATCGGTGGGCTAGTTCCAGGCATTGTTATTCCTTTACTATTTATTTGGGCAGTTACTCTATTTGTTCTATATCGTGGTGTAGCAAAAGGAATAGAAAAATTAAATAGAATCTTTCTACCGATTTTAATTGTTATGTTCTTAGCAATTGTGGTTCGCGCTATAACACTTGATGGAGCTGCACAAGGGTTAGATGCATTTTTTAAACCAAACTGGGAAATGATTTTAGATGGAAAGGTTTGGATTGCTGCTTACGGACAAATTTTCTTCTCCTTATCCATTGGTTTTGCAATTATGATTACGTATTCTAGTTATTTACCAAAAAAATCAGATATAAATAATAATGCCTTTATTACTGCATTTGCTAACTCAGGTTTTGAATTGTTAGCAGGAATTGGTGTTTTCGCTGCTTTAGGTTTTATGGCAAATCAACAAGGAGTTGCTGTTGAGGATGTAGTAAGCAGTGGAATTGGACTAGCATTCGTTGTTTTCCCTAGTATTATTAATGAATTCCCTGGCATGAATGGATTATTTGGAGTATTATTCTTCCTTTCTCTTGTTTTTGCAGGAATGACGTCCATGATATCTATTGTAGAAACATTCGTTGCAGGAATTCAAGATAAGTTTAAAGTATCGCGCACTAAGGCTATCTTATCAAGCGGTATTTTAGCTACAATTGTATCCTTGATTTATGCTACAAAAGGTGGATTATATATCCTTGATGTAGTAGATTACTTTATTAACAATTTCGGAATTGTAACGACAGGATTTGTAGAGGTTATTTTAATCGCTTGGGTATTTAGAAGATTAAATGGTCTACAAGAACATACAAATGCTATTTCTGACTTGCGAGTTGGAGCTTGGTGGAAATTCTGTTTAAGTGTTGTAACACCGATTATTTTAGGCTATATGATGTTTGACAATATTCGTCAAAATTTAAAAGGGAATTATGAAGACTATCCTACCGATTTAATTATGTATGCAGGTGTTCTAGTAGTTGTTGCGACCGTAGTTATCGGGGTACTTATCTCTCTTAAAAAGTGGAAATTATCAAATCCAGATACAGATACGCAAAGGGAGGATGCTTAATATGTCAGCTAGTGCAATAACGATGATGATAGTTGGTATAGTCGTCTTGTGGGGCGGCTTAGCAGCAAGTATTTATAACGTTGTGAGAGTATCTAAAAAAGCTAAATAATATAATAGAAGAAAAAGGATTGGACTAAATAAAGTTCCAATCCTTTTTACTTGTTTGTCCTTCTCTTTTAAAAAATTCAAAAAAGAAGTCGTATATCTTTTTCCTCTATTGGAATGATATAGATATATTAAAATAAAGGAGTTGGATTAGCTGTGTATTTTTACAAAGAAGATTTAATAAATATGATTGTTCCAGATAAGCCAGATCCTAATGCTGCTAAGGTATTGCAAGAGGCATTAGGGGGGCAATTTGGAGAAATGCGCACAATGATGCAATTCTCTTTCCAAAGTGCTAATTTTCGTGGGAAAGAAAAGCAATATCGTGATTTGATTAGAGGGGTTTTTTTAGAGGAACTCAGCCATATTGAGTTAGTGCAAACAACGATTAATCAATTGCTCAATGATTCCGGAGAAGAACTACCTGGTAACTTAGCAAGTGACGGAGCACCACTTGATGACGTGATTAAAGGAGGAGCAAATCCTCATCATTATATTATGGGTGCAAAAGCTTCCCTACCAGTCGATGCTGGTGGTAATCCTTGGAATGGTTCTTGGGTGTATGATCACGGAAATTTGGTAGCAAATCTACTAAACAATGTTGTATTAGAATCGACAGGTGTTCTTCAAAAATCAAGAATTTACGAGATGAGTAATAATAAAACATTAAGAGAAACGATTGCCTTTTTAATTGTACGTGACAATGCCCACCAAAATGCATTTGCAAAAGCATTGGAAACATTAGGCGTAGATTGGGGGAAAATCTTTCCTGTTCCTAATTATGATATCAATAAATATCCGGAATGTCGTAAATATGTGGAAATGGGCTTCCATAATGCGCAGTTTAATTTCAGATTGGATCAAACACGTATCGGAGAAATATTCCAAGGTGAAACACCAAGTAGAAATGGTGGGGAATTAGCAGTGGTTGCTCCACCACCAGGTTATCCAGTTCCTGAACTACCTGATATGCCAAATGAGCATGCATCAGGTATACAAGATTTAAATAACTAACAAGGAAACCAAGCACCGATAAGTAGTGCTTGGTTTCTTCTTTTATACAATTTTTTTCTCTAGATTAGTGTAGGTAAGTGGCACTTTTGGTACTTTGTCAAAGCTTCCAAATTTCTCTTTTACTAGTAAAAGAGATAAGGCTCCCAGTACACTTGGAATGGCAAATGCCATAAATGCTTTTTGGGGTTCTAAGTTAGATGCTAATAGAAGTCCAATTATTATCGGTGCCAATATAGATCCTACTCGGCCAACCCCTACAGCAGCACTTAATCCAGTTGTTCGAATTTCTCTTGGATAGAACTCGGATATATATGGATTAACAAGATTTTGTGTTCCTCCTGTACAAGCTCCACAAATGGTAATTAATACATATAAGATAAGACTATTAGAAGTTAGGCTTAAAGAGACAAAGCAGATTGCCCCAATTAAAAACATAAAGAAAAGAACTTTTCGATGTCCCAACTTTTCAATTAAATAACCACCTAACAAAGAACCTCCAATTTGACCAACTGCTAATACAAGCATAAAAGAAAGACTGGATGAAATTCCATAACCGGAACTTTGCATAATCTTTGGTAACCAAGTATTAAGACTATAAATCATCAAAAGCGTACTAAATACAATAACCCAGAATGCTATCGTACTAATAGCTCTATTATCGGAAAAAAGCTTTCTTACAGGGGATCCTGATGCTTGTTCTTTTACATTGTTATATTCAAAATCATCTGTCGGTTGATAGTTTCCACTCGGATCGACTTTATTTAGAATAGATGCTATTTTATCACCTTGTTTTTGGATAATTAAATGAGACATAGATTCTGGAAAGTGCTTAAGAAAAAAAGGTATTGCAAGAAGAGGAAGGACCCCAAGAAAATATAAGAATCTCCATCCCAAACTTTCCATTAAATACATGCCAATCAAGGATGCTAAAATAGAACCGATAGAATAACCACAATACATCGTTGCAACTGTTAGAGCACGGTTTTTCTTAGGAGAATACTCTGTCATAACTGCAATAACAGCAGGCATCAGTCCACCCATTCCTAGTGCAGAGATAATTCGCATAATGGCAAATACAGTAGCATTTGGTGCCAATCCAGCAAGCAGGGAAAAAACACTGAATATTCCCATGCAGATTGCTAAAACTTTCTTTCGACCAATGAAGTCAGAAAGAGTGCCTAATAAAAAGGTTCCAATCATCATACCAAATACTGCATAGCTGCCAATTGCACCAGCCTCTACAACTGTCAAGTTGTAATCTTCTATCATTAAAGGTAATCCTATTCCATATAAAGCTATATCAAATCCATCAAAAGCAATTGCAAAAAAACACCATAGAAACACTAATAGATGGAACTTATTGAATTTACTTTTTGCTAGAATTTGAGATGTTTGTACAATCCGCATATCTTTCCTCCACTTCAACATTCATTTTACAGTTTTTTATTTCCAAACTTGTTGAGAAATCTCTACTACATGACGCAGTTTGGACCATTGTTGTTCTTCTGTTAACAAGTTTCCTTCTTCTGTTGAGGCGAACCCACATTGTGGACTTAATGCTAGTTGATCTAAAGGCACATATTTAGAAGCTTCTTCAATTCGTTTGATAATAGCTTCTTTCCCCTCTAGCTCGCCATGTTTTGAAGTAATTAAGCCTAAAACAACACTTAAATCTGGTCTATTAATGAAGCGTAGTGGTTCAAACCCACCAGAGCGATCATTGTCATATTCTAAGAAGAACCCATCAATATTTAAATGGCCAAATATTTTCTCAGCAACAGGCTCATATCCTCCAGAAGAGATCCATGTTGAACGGAAATTACCGCGGCAAATATGCATAGTGATTTTAAAATCATTAGGACGATCTGCAACTGCTTTATTTAATGTTTCTAAGTATTTATTCGCTAAGTATTCAGGATTTTTTCCCTTTGCACGAAGTTGTTCCTTTTGTTCTTCTGAACATAAGTAAGCCCATGCTGTATCATCTAATTGTAAGTAACGACAACCAGCGTCATAAAATGCTTGCAAGGCTTTTTTATATGTTTTAGCAAGATCATCAAAGAATTCTTCCTCGTCCGGATAAACGGCAGAGTCTACCTCACCACGGAAATGCAACATACTAGGACTTGGAATAGTAAATTTACTAACATGATTTCCGGCAACTTGGTGAAGATATTTAAAGTCTTCTAGCATTGGATGAGTACTAAAATCTAATTTATTTGACACTCTAATGGAACGAGATTTTGTCTTTTGTTGTTTAAATTGAATGCCATCACCTGACCAGTAGCCTTCAACCCCATTTAACCCCTCTAAAAAGTCGAAGTGCCACCATGCTCTTCGAAATTCACCATCTGTTACTGCCTCTAATCCTATTTCTTTTTGTTTCTCTACAATACGTGCAATTTCTTTATTTTCAATTTCACGAAGTTGTTCTGATGTAATGTCACCAGCTATACGTTGAAGACGTGCGTTTTTAATTGTTTCCGATCTTAATAGACTTCCAACTTGATCCGCGCGATAAATAGTTTTTTTACTAGAAATAATATTTGTCATACATTTCCCTCTTTTCAGTTTCTTTATTTACTGTATCCTAACATGATTACCGTCTTTTTGAGTAACTGATAAAAGTAATCAATGGTTATAACAAAAAACTATAACGGATAGGTGTTTTATGAATAAGTGAGTGAAATAAACTATTGATTACCTAATAGACTGTTATTCTATTGTATTGGTGCTATGTTAGGGGTAAAATAGCAAAAAAGATGATGATACATATTCATTCGTTTCGTACATAAGGTGAAACGGACGTAAGAGGGATAAGGATGAAATTACAACAATTAAAATATGTTATTGAGGTAGTAATGTGTGGATCGATAAATGAAGCTGCGCGGAGACTATTTATATCACAGCCAACTTTATCTAAAGCAATCAAAGAGCTGGAGAAGGAATTAGGAATTACCATATTTACACGGACCTCTACAGGGATATCTCTTTCGCCTGATGGGAATGAATTCCTTAGTTATGCTAGACAGGTAGTAGAACAAGCAGAACTACTAGAGCGACGGTACTTTCATACAACTCCGCAACAGCAGCTATTGTCTGTTTCTACTCAGCATTATGCATTCGCTGTAAATGCATTTGTAGAAATGATTCGAAATTATGGAGAAGATACATATCAATTTACATTGAGAGAAACGAGAACCTACGAAATTATAGAAGATGTTAAAAACTTACGAAGTGAAATTGGAATCCTATATATTAGTTCATTCAATGAAAAAGTCATGACGCAGTTACTAGATGAGCAAGGGTTAATTTTCCACGAGCTATTTCAGGCACGACCACATATTTTTGTAAGTTCTCAAAATCCTTTAGCTACCAAGAAATCAGTTACACTGGCAGATTTGGAGGATTACCCAAGACTTAGCTTTGAACAGGGAGAGTTTAATTCGTTTTACTATGCAGAAGAGATTTATAGTACAATCCCTAGTAAAAAAAGTATCCAAGTAAGTGATCGAGCAACTTTATTTAATTTATTAATTGGTCTAAATGGCTACACCATTTCAACAGGTATTTTAAGTGAAGATCTGAATGGCTCTAATATTGTTTCAGTGCCACTTGAAGAAAAAGAAACAATTACTGTTGGCTGGGTTATGAATCGGAAGACGAAATTAAGTAGAATGGCTAACGTGTATTTAAAGGAATTAAAGAAGTTCATTAGTCCTTATGTATAAAATAGGAGGTAGCGTATATGAGTAGCAGGTTAGCCTTATTGTATATAGGTATAGCAGCATCTTTATGGGGAATTATTGGTACCTTTGTTACTTTCCTTTATAACTTAGGCTTTTCGCCTATTCAGGTTGTTACAAGCCGAGTCATATGCGCATCTTTATTCCTTATTATCTATGTCATGATAAAAGATAAGAAGTATTTTAAAATTAAAATAGTAGATAGTAAGTATTTTATTGGAACAGGGATAGTAAGTATTGTCTTTTTTAATTGGTGTTTATTTAGTGCTATGGAAGAGACATCTATTTCTGTTGCATCCATTCTCCTTTATACAGCACCAGCCTTTGTGACTATCATCTCAAGAGTTGTTTTCAAAGAAGCACTATCCTCTCGAAAAATAGTTGCGTTAGTAGTTACCTTTATTGGGTGTTCCCTAGTTATCGGTGTACTTCCTCATTCAAAGGAGTCTATATCATTCCTTGGATTAGTATTAGGGATAGGATCCGGTTTCTTTTATGCACTTTATACTATATTTGGGAAACTAGCACTAAAAAAATATCATTCTTTGACCGTTACAGTTTATACGTTTATATTTGCTGCTGTGGCAATCATTCCGTTCAGTGGAGTATGGAAAGTAGCTTCGTTATTTTTAAATACCCAAGTATGGGTTTATGTAATTGGTCTAGGTCTTTGCTCCACGATGCTACCATTTATTCTATATACAAAGGGACTAACAAAAATAGAATCTAGTCGTGCTTCTATTCTTGCAACAATTGAACCTGTAGTTGCCTCACTGCTTGGTTTTCTTATTTTTAAAGAACAGTTAAATGTATGGCAGTATGGTGGCATTATTTTAGTCATCTTTGCGATTATTATTGTTCAAGAGACATCAAGGAAATCGATCCATCCTCAAACTTTAATGAAAGATTCCTAATAGGAGTCTGGGAAATTTTATAAAAAACAATAGGCTTCGTTCCACGTAATTGCCTTTCCTACTTTTAAATAGTTTTCAACTATCGTATAATAATAGATAAATATTTTGATTTATAAGAATATAGTAGTATCAAGCATCAGGTGAAACGTAATCCAGAAAAGATGGGTGACTAGGTTACTTCCTTCGTTTGCTGGTACACCTAGTAGGTAGCGCTTACATCCTTTTCTGCAAATCTCAGGGATAGGAAGGTCAATATGAGCAAAAGAGAAACGAACACAGACGTTATCTTAATTGGTGCCGGAATTATGAGTGCAACTTTAGGTGTACTCTTGAAAGAATTAGCTCCGGATTGGAACATAACAGTATTGGAGAAACTCTCTAAAGCAGGAGAAGAAAGTTCTAATGAGTGGAATAATGCAGGAACAGGTCACGCAGCCCTTTGTGAGTTAAATTACACAGTGGAAAAGCCAGATGGATCTGTTGATATTAGCAAAGCAGTGAAAATTAATGAACAATTTCAAGTTTCAGCACAATTTTGGTCACATCTTGTAAAAAGCCAAGTAATACATAATCCGCAAGATTTTATTAGACCAATCCCCCATATGAGTTTAGTACAGGGGGAGAAGGATGTAGCATTTTTGAAGAATCGTTTTAAAGCGCTATCTACCAATCCATTATTCCAAGGAATGGAGTTTTCTGACAACCCAGAGAAGTTAAAAGAATGGATTCCCCTTATTATGCAAGAGCGAAATACAGCTGAACCAATTGCAGCAACCAAAATTGACAGTGGTACAGATGTTAACTTTGGCTCCTTAACACGTATTTTATTTGACCATTTAGCACGTCAAGATGTTCAAATAAACTATAAGCATGTTGTCCAAGATATGAAACGTAATAAGGAAGGTTTATGGGAGTTAAAAGTAAAAAATCTGACGAATAATGAAGTGAAATATCAAACCGCGAAATTTGTTTTCATTGGTGGTGGAGGGGGAAGCCTACACCTATTGCAAAAGTCAGGAATCCCAGAAGGAAAACATATTGGTGGATTCCCGGTTAGTGGAATTTTTATGGTCTGTAAAAATCAAGAAATAGTAGAGAAGCATCACGCGAAAGTATATGGTAAAGCAAAAGTAGGTGCACCACCAATGTCTGTTCCACATCTTGATACGAGATATATTGATAATAAAAAATCTCTGTTATTTGGACCATTCGCTGGATTTTCACCGAAGTTTCTAAAAACTGGTTCTATGTTTGATTTGATTACATCTGTTAAACCAGATAATCTCTTTACTATGTTGGCTGCTGGTATGAAAAATATGTCTTTAACGAAGTATCTAATTCAACAGGTTATGTTATCCAAAGAACAGCGAATGGAAGAGTTAAGAGAATTTATTCCAAATGCTAAGTCAGAGGATTGGGATCTAGTGATTGCAGGCCAGCGTGTTCAAGTAATTAAGGATACAGACGAAGGCGGAAAGGGAACATTGCAATTTGGTACCGAAGTAGTTAGTGCAGCTGATGGTACTGTTGCAGCCTTATTAGGAGCTTCACCAGGAGCATCTACAGCTGTGCATGTTATGCTGGAGGTATTATCTAGATGTTTCCCTGAACATATAGATAAGTGGCAACCAAAATTGAAAGAAATGATTCCTTCTTACGGTGTGTCTTTATTAGAGAATCAAGAACTATTGAGGGAAATAAAAGTATCTACTACACAAACACTAGGGTTAATTGAGAAGAACTCTGTTTATAGTTAAATAAACATAATAAGGACCAATATCCGTGTATCAAGGGTATTGGTCTTTTTTTATAGGAAGAATCGCTAAAATATGACAAACATATCATTTCCTCCTTCAAACGGAAAAACAATATGTTAAGTTGTAAGAGTTTTCATTGTAAGATAAGAGTGTAGAAAATATTAATTAATCAATCTTTTAAATACATGGAGGTTTTTATAATGAAACGAATTTTATTAGCTTGTTCATCTGGTATGTCTACTAGTTTACTAGTATCTAAAATGAAAGATGCTGCAGCAGAAAAAGGAATTGAAGCAGAAATTTGGGCTGTTGCACAAGATAAAGCAGTAACTGATATGGCGAAAGCGGATGTATTATTAATTGGTCCACAAATGCGCTTTTTGAAAAAGAAGTTATCTGCTGATGCAGAAAAAGCAGGTATTCCTTTAGATGTTATTGATCCAGTTGCTTATGGACGTATTGATGGTGCAAAAGTTTTAAACACAGCATTAGAATTAATAGAAAAAAATAAATAAAGACAAATTTGAAAGCACTTACTATAGAAAAGAGGGGGATATAAATGAACAAGTTTATGGAAATATTAGAAAACAGTTTGTTGCCTATTGCTGAAAAACTAAATAATAACCGCTATTTAGCTGCATTGCGCGACGGTTTCATGGTTGCATTACCATTAATCATTTTTGGTTCTATCTTTGTTGTAATCGCTAACTTGCCTTTCCTTGATAAAGTACTAAGTGAAGATTCCTTAGCTTCCTATCAAAACGCATTAGGGCCAGCATCTTCAGCAACACTTAGTATTATGGGATTATTTGTTATTATAGGAATAGGGTATAAACTGACCCAACATTATGGCTTAGAAGCTATATATGGAGCAGTAGTTGCAGTAGCATCATTCCTTATTCTAAATCCACAGCAATTAGATGAAGTAACAGGTGTTATACCGACAGCTATTCTTGGTGCTCAAGGGATGTTCTTAGGTATATTCACAGCATTTATCTCTGCGGAATTATACCGTTTCTTTGTTAAGAAAAACTGGACAATTAAAATGCCACCAGGTGTACCTGATTCTGTATCAAGATCTTTTAGTGCACTAATACCAATTACATTAACACTAACAATTTTCTTAATTATTCGTATTCTATTTAGCTTTACATCATTTGACACAGTACAGAACTTTATCTATACAATTATTCAACAACCATTAACTAGTCTAGGTAGTAGTTTACCTGCAACAATTGTAGTTGTTCTATTAATTCAATTATTCTGGTTCTTCGGTTTACATGGACAAATTATTATGAACTCTGTTCTTGATCCAATCTGGTATGCATTAAATGATGAAAACTTAAGTGCATTCCAAGCTGGAAGTGAACTTCCAAACGTTATTACAAAACAATTTATGGATACATTCCTAGTTGGTATGGGTGGAACTGGGATGACTCTAGGAGTTGTAATCCTAATCTTCTTAATCGGTAAGAGTAGACAAACAAAAGAGTTAGGTAAATTAGGTGGACCTTCTGGAATCTTTAACGTAAATGAACCAATTATCTTTGGTTTACCAATTATCATGAACCCATTAGCACTTATTCCTTGGTTATTAGCTCCAGTTGTTGTTACGATCATCACATATGTTTCAATGTCAATTGGATTGGTTCCAAAACCAGCCGGAATTATTGTCCCTTGGACAACACCAATTGGAATCAGTGGATTCTTAGCAACTGGTAACTCTTGGAGAGGTGCGGCACTACAAATCGTTAACTTATTAGTAGTTATGATCATTTGGTGGCCGTTCTTGAAAGTTCTTGATAAGAACTATTATGAAACAGAAAAAGAAGCAACAAAAGCAGCATAAGTTTAAGTTGGAATTTTAGGAAGAGGTTTTAGCTTGTATAGTAAAACCTCTTCTATATATAATGAAATCTTTTGTAATGAATGGAGTGGCTAGTATGGAAGTAATGGACAAAATGACAGAGATAGCATTTCAAATAATATTATTTGCAGGTAATGGGCGTTCTTGTGCTATGGAAGCTATTCAAGAGGCAAAGGAAGGTAACTTTGAACAAGCAGACCAATTATTAGCAGAGTCAAGCGCAGAACTTGGTAAGGCACATGGATTCCAAACTAAGCTACTTCAAGAGGAAGCAAGTGGAAATGGAAATAGTGTTAATGTTATTTTAGTTCATTCACAAGACCATTTAATGACTGCTATGACAGTGCGTGATTTAGCAGTAGAAATTATTGAAATTTATCGAAACAAGTAATGGAAAATAGCTGTTCAAAAAAAGATAAACAGTTATTCTAGATAGGTAAGGACATGTGGTGGCTTCTTTCATACACTAATTTATAGTGTATGAAAGAAGCCATACTTGGTGTTGTTACAACTTTCTATATTTTACCATCATAAAGTTGAATGATACGTTAGGTTCTGGTCATGAATAGGATCAGAACCTTTTTAAAATAAGCGTAAAAAGAACTATATTTTCTTTTATAAAAGGGATATAGTTATAAGTAGAAGGTACTATTAATTTATGGTGAAAGGAGACTATATTTTGTTAAGCTCCCGGATGAACCAGATTTTGCGTGAATTAATGACAGCGGATACACCGGTAACAGGAAGTTATTTGGCCAGTGTAAATGAAGTAACGACTCGAACAATTAGAGATGATATAAAAAATCTGGATAGTTTATTAAATGAAAATGGTGCGAAAATTATCTCCGTTATTTCTAAGGGATATAAGTTAGAGATTTGGGATAAGCAAAATTTTCAGAGATATTTACAGTCAATTTCTGTCGAAAATTCTTTTTATAATAAGGAAGCACCAAAGACACCAGAAGATAGAGTAATCTATCTGATTATTAGGTTTCTATTGAGTGATCACTATATTAAATTAGATGATTTAGCAGATGAATTATATATTAGCAAATCAACGATCCAATTAGATATGAAGAGTGTGAAAGAAATTCTACAGAAATATGATATTACATTAGAGGCAAGACCTAATTATGGACTTAGGGCAATAGGGGAAGAAATTAAGGTGCGTTTCTGCTTATCAGAATATGTATTGGACAGAAACAGACAATCAAATAGTTCCTTAGATACTCCACTCCCTTCCATATTTTTTGATGAAAATCGAATGCGAATTCAAGAAATCATTTTGGAAGAAATTAAAAAATATGATATTACCTTATCAGATATTGCTATTAACAATTTATTAATTCACATTATAATTGCGCATAGAAGGATTAAAAGTGGACACTATGTCGCATTAATACATGCTGATATGGATGAAATGACAAATCAAATAGAGTACCATGTTGCTAAAGAGATAGTGAAGGAAGTGGAGTCTCTCTATGAAGTAACATTTCCAGAGCAAGAAGTTGCATATATTGCGATGCACTTATTAGGTACTAAAATGGTCTCTCAAAAAAAAGGCCATATTGATCATGTCATTGAAGAGGATATCTATAAGTTAGTTAAATTTATACTAGCAAAGATGGAAGAAAAGTTAGAATTAGGAATTGAAAAAGACGAAGAGCTTATATTTGGGATTAGTATGCATTTAAAGCCTGCAGTGAACAGGATTAAATATGGAATGAATATTAGAAATCCCATGTTAAGTGAAATTAAAAATAACTATCCACTTGCTTATGAAGCAGGAATTATTGCAGGTCTCGCAATAAAAGAGTATATAGGGATAGAGATGGATGAAAATGAGATAGGTTATTTAGCGCTACATATAGGTGCTGCTATGGAACGAAAAAAACTACAAACCGGCTCAAAAAAATGTTTGGTAGTATGTGCTTCTGGACAAGGAACAGCACAATTAATTTATTATCGTTTAAAATCGTACTTTGGTAGTAATTTAGAAGTGGTGGGAACAACAGAATTTTATATGCTAAAGCAATATAATCTGAAGAATATTGATTTTATTGTTAGTTCCATCCCTATTAAGGAAAGTTTCGATGTTCCTATAATTGAGGTAAATGCTATCTTAAAGGAAAGTGATTTAAAAGCAATAGAAAAATTTATTATGCAAACTAAAAATAATCAACCAGTTCTTTCTTTTTTCAAGTCGGAACTCATTTTCTTAAAACAAAAGTTTGATTCTAAGGACGAAGTTTTCCAATTTTTATATAAGCAATTGATGGAAAAGAAATTGGCGGACGAGACCTTCTTAGAAGCAGTTTATGAAAGAGAAAAGGTTGCTTCTACATCTTTTGGTAATTTAGTTGCTATCCCACATCCTATTACTCCGCAAACAGAGGAAACCTTTTTATGTGTTTGTACATTAGAGAGACCGATTATATGGAATAATAGTCCCGTACAATTAATCTTTTTATTATGTGTAAAAAAAGATAGCCAAGAAGATTTACAAGAGATGTATGAGGTATTGGGACAAATTATTGAAGATAAAGCAAAAGTATTAAAATTATTAAAGGCTAGTAATAATGATGAAATGATAAAGTTAATACAACCTTAAATACGTAATGGTCCAATAGAGTGAAATTTATTTTACTCTATTGGACTTTATTTTAATGAAAAGATATAAGGTGGCTATTATTTTTTGTCATTAACACCATATTTTTACTAATATTAATAGAAGAATTATCAATTTCTTGATAGAATAACTTGATAACCTTTATAAGATTAAGATAAACCACCACTATTTGGAATTTCCCTTTATAATAGAATTTCATTATAATATGGTGTTAGTAAGAGTACTGTAAAAAAATATTATGGCAAAGTGAGAGAATGACATGTTACCAATTGAGTTAGGTTATAAGATGCCCGCTGAGTGGGATCAACATGAAAGAACGTTTATATCATGGCCAGTAAAAGATTCCATGGTATTTCCTGAAGATTATGAATCTGTAAGTCAAGGCTATAAGGAGTTAATCCATGCCATCTCTGAGTTTGAACCAGTTACAGTTATCGTTAATCCTAATGAAGCAGATGATATTCGAACATTATTAAATAAAAAAAATATGGAAGTTTTGCCAATTGAACATAATGATGCATGGCTAAGAGACAATGGGCCAACCTTCCTTATTAATAAAGACGGAAAACTAGGCGGAGTTAATTGGCAATTTAACGCATGGGGAGGGAAATATTCTCCATGGGACTTAGATAACGAAGTAGCTCCCAAAATTTTAGAGCACTTTGAGGTAGAGAAATTTGATGCACCTTTAGTAATGGAGGGTGGTTCTATTCATGTAGATGGAGAAGGAACCTTGATTACTACAGAGGAATGTCTTTTAAATAAAAACCGTAATGCACAACTTACGAAAGAAGAAATTGAAGACCAGTTAAAGGCTTATTTAAATGTAAAGAAAATTATATGGTTAAAGTCTGGATTAAGTGGAGACGAAACAGATGGTCATGTAGATAATGTTGCTTGTTTCATAGAACCAGGAAAAATTATGTTACAAGTATGTAATGATCCATCTGACGAAAATTTTGCTATTACACAAGAAAACCTAGCTATTCTTGAAAAGGAAACAGACGCATTAGGAAGAAAACTTGAAATTATTCCAATTGAACAACCACCTAAAATGATGCATAAAGGTAGTCGATTAACACTAAGTTACATCAATTTTTACTTTGTTAACGGAGGAATAATCTTACCAATCTTTGGAGGAATAGCTGAGGCAGCAGATAAAAATGCAATTAAAGTTTTACAGGATTGCTTTCCGGATAGAAAAATACGTCCAATAAACGGAATGGCAATTATACGTGAAGGTGGCAATGTCCATTGTACGACCCAACAAATGGTACTTGGGAATGATCATAAACTCGAGGTGAAATAATGAGAAAAGTAAAAGTTGCAGCAACACAAATGAGTTGTTCTACTAATATTGATGAGAATATTGAGAAAGCTGATAGATTAGTAAGAGAAGCGGCATCTCAAGGCGCGAATATTATCTTATTGCAAGAACTCTTTGAAACACCATATTTTTGTCAAAAGGAAAAATCCGACTACTATATATATGCTCGTGAAGTAGAAAATAATAAGGCGATTAATCATTTTAAAGAACTAGCTAAAGAATTAAAAGTTGTTTTGCCTATTAGTTTTTATGAAAAAAAGAATTATGCTAGATATAATTCAATTGCTATGATTGATGCAGATGGAAGTATTCTAGGAACATATCGCAAAAGTCATATTCCAGATGGACCAGGCTATGAGGAAAAATTCTATTTTAATCCAGGTGATACTGGTTTTAAGGTATGGAATACTCGCTATGGGAAGATTGGCGTTGGTATCTGTTGGGATCAATGGTATCCAGAAGCAGCTCGTTCCATGGCACTGATGGGTGCTGAAATACTACTGTACCCAACTGCAATTGGTTCTGAGCCTCAAGATTCAAGTATTGATTCCAAAGATCATTGGCAAACTTGTATGCTTGGTCATGCAGCTTCCAATTTAATGCCTGTCATTGCTTCAAATAGAATTGGCTTAGAAGAAGATGAAGATTCTAGTATTACTTTTTATGGCTCTTCCTTTATTGCAGGTCCACAAGGAAACAAAATGGCAGAAGCAGGACGTACGGAAGAGGCAGTATTAGTAGCTGAGTTTGATCTAGACCAATTAGAAACACAACGTATTGAGTGGGGCATTTTTAGAGACCGTCGTCCAGATTTATATAAAGTAATAACGTCTTATGATGGCAGCACATTAGTATAGATATTTTCTAGGGAACTAGTCCTAAGTGGCTGGTTTCTTTTTTATATTGATTTTTATTTATTAAAATGAAAATATGTATATAATTTTAAAGACTAAAGATGATGTAATCCCTATGGCATTAGAATGGAAAGTTGCTAAGAAAAAAAGGAGGTTATTGCTTAGCAATACCTCCTTTTATCAGTGCGCCCGGCATACGCATGAACTATAGGGTGCAAGTCCCGAACCTCGAAGACAGAAGTAGAGGTTAGCCAAGAGCAAGGGTGTCCGTGGCGACGCGGAATCTGAAGGAAGCTGGAGGCAAAACACCGGTCCGA
>DATMFU010000368.1:0-3948 GCA_035556015.1 Niallia sp.
TATGGATTCAAGTTTTGAAAAAAGCTGTCTAGAATCTATTGTTCCTATCGTGTTGAGATTGAGACGTACTGATGCATAAGATAATTGAGCTCCTATATGCTTCGTTGCCGTTTTTTCAAAATGATGCCCTTCATCCACTAATGCATAATCATATGGGGGCAAAACTTTATGATCTAATGTTAAATCTTTAACTAGTAAAGAATGATTCGTAATAATAATATTTGCCTTTTGAGCTGCATTTCTTGTTTTTTTGTAAAAGTCTTTTGGTGCCCATTCTTTTGATATAGCTAAAGAAAAACTACCGTCATTTTTTATTTTATTCCAATAGTGTATACCACCGCTAGTTAAGTTCAATTCATCTTTATCTCCTGTAACTGTTTCCGTTAACCATATTAAAATCTGCATTTTAGTTAGAACAATATCATAATTATCTTCTTGTTCCTTCAAAGAAACTTCGAATTTATCTAAACTAATATAATGATTTCTCCCCTTTAATACCGTATAAGATAGCTCGAAAGGAAGAATTTTTTCAAGAATAGGGATATCTTTATGAACTAGTTGTTCCTGTAACTGAGTTGTATACGTACTAATAATTATTTGCTTTTTGTTCTCTACAGCAAAATAAGCAGCAGGTATTAAATATCCTAAAGTTTTACCAACACCTGTTCCTGCTTCAATGAGTCCGTGTTTCTCCTCTTGGAATGCCTGATGTATAGATTCCATCATTTTTAGCTGACCAGTTCTTTTTCTATAGGTTTTAAGATTTAATGCCAATCTCTCTTGTATTTTATCTATTTCAAATTTTTCAGTGTGTCCTTTTCCTACTATTGGTTTTCTTTTACTATTTGTATCTTTTCTTAATGTTAGACCTCTAATAATCTCCAAATGCTCTGGAATATACTCTACTTTAGATTGTTTTTCCTCAATTAGAGCTTGTAAATAAATATCTAAATCACTTTTTAGTGATGTACTTAATATTTCCAATTGCTTTAAGGTTTGAAGAGGAAGTGCAGATAATTTACTTATTAATAACAATAGTAGTTCCGCTGTGACAAATGCATCACTATCTGCTTGATGCGGTCTGCTATGTGTAAGTCCCTCTTGTTGGGCTAAATCTGTTAATTTATATCCGTCTGCACTTGGATATAAAATTCTTGCTAATTCTACAGTATCAAGAATAGGCCCATAAAATTTCCGAAATCCTGCTTGCTCTAACTCTTCATTTAGGAAGGAAAGATCAAATAGGACATTATGTGCCACAAAATAGGCATCCTCTAATAAATCTTTTACTTTTTCAGCTATTTCATCAAAAATAGGAGCAGACTCTACCATTTCATCTGTAATTCCTGTTAATTCAGCAATAAAAGGAGAAATAGGTTGCAGTGGATTTACAAAGGATGAATATTCCTCTACTATTTCATCGTTTTCAATCACTACAGCTGCAAATTGTATAATCCTATCTCCTTTTTTCGGAGAATTACCGTTTGTCTCTAAGTCCACTACTACAAATTTGTTGTTACTCATTACGTCCACCTCAAACTTTCAGTCAATCAAACGGTATCATAAAATAGGAAAAAGGAAAAGATATTACTTACTATTTAGGGCCCTGTCCCTTTTAATATTCCTTATTTTTTTCACATTCATACAAACAATACTTATGTACTAATTAAGCTTCATAATACTTCTTCCTCCTATTAGCGTTAATTTCTAATAAGAATTATTCCAAATAAAAAAAGTCTAACCCTGCTATACAATTATTCCCTATATTTAGTAGCTAATATCTAGTTATTACCACTACTTTGGGAATAATCTGTTTGAGGCCAGACTTTTAGTATATTTAAAGCTATTTTATAATATTGTTTTTTCAAGTTCTTGATGAAGCATGGTAGATATTCGATTATGTTCATCCATAATTGCAATCTTAGGCTGATGCTTTTCTAATTCTTCATTAGAAACAAGACAATAAGATATGATAATAACAATATCTCCTACTTGAACATATCTAGCTGCTGCACCATTCAGACAAATAGTACCTGTTCCCCTTTCTCCAGGAATAATATAAGTCTCCAATCTAGCTCCGTTGTTATTATTAACTATTTGTACCTTTTCATTTGCAATCATACCCACAGCTTCTAATATATCCTCATCAATAGTAATACTTCCAACATAATTTAAGTTTGCTTCCGTAACAGTTGCGCGATGGATTTTTCCGCTCATCATTGTTCTAAACATTTACTTATCCTCCATGTCATGAGTAATTTATAGTTCAAAAATAATATTATCTATTAATCTGGCATGGCTGAAATGGACAGCTCCTGCTACAATGATTGATCCAGTTCGTTCCTTCACTTCTTCAAAATCTGGATAAGTTAGGATTTCTATATAGTCTACCTTGCCACTAGAATTTGTTTCAATTTCATCTTTAACTTGTAAAATAATATCCTTCATATCTTTCATGCCCTTTATTAGTTCCACTCTCGCATTTGCTAATGACTTGTATAAAATTCCTGCTTCTTTTCTTTCTATTTCGGAAAGGCGAACATTTCTAGAACTTTTTGCTAGACCATCTTCTTCCCTTACAGTATTTACTGCTACAAGATTAATAGGAAAATGAAAATCTTCAATTAAACCTTGCACAACCGCTAATTGCTGGGCATCTTTTTTCCCGAAATAAACATTTGTTGGCTGAACTAAATGAAATAGTTTGGTTAATACTGTTGCAACTCCATCAAAATGCCCAGGTCTTGATTGCCCACATAGTCTTTCTGTTCGCCGTTGTACCTTGATCGTTACAGACATAGGAGAAGGATACATCTCCTCTACAGATGGATGAAAAAGATAATCTACTCCTTCATCTATAGCAACTTGTTTATCATGTTCTAAATCTCTTGGATACGAATCTAAGTCTTCCTTCGGTCCAAATTGGAGTGGATTAACAAAAATACTCATGATAACAATATCATTATTTTTTCGCGCTTCCTTTAGGAGGGCACGATGACCTTCATGTAAATAGCCCATCGTTGGTACGAATCCAACTCTAATACGATCATCATTTAATTGACTAGTTATTTCTTGAAGTTTCTTAGGATTTGTAACAATATTCACGCTTTTTTCCCTCCGTATAGACTTAATAATTCTTCTGATTTCATCTTGAAACTGTGTTTACTTTCTGGAAACTTACTTAGTTTCACATCTGAAATATATTGGTCCATCGCAAGGGAAATTACTTCATTTACATTCGTGTATTGTTTAACAAATTTAGCTACACGGTCTACACCATACGTAATAATATCATGGTAAACTAGTACTTGACCATCTGTTTCAACACCTGCACCTATTCCTACCGTTGGAATATGGAGTTTATCTGTTATTTCCTTTGCAACTTGCATTGGTACACATTCTAATACAATGGCGAATGCTCCTGCTTCTTCACATTTAATCGCATTTTCTATTAGTTCTTTTGCCTCTTTCGAATTTTTACCTTGTACTTTGTATCCACCTAATACCCCCACAGACTGTGGTGTTAATCCAAGATGTGCCATTACAGGAACACCTGCATTTGTTAATAATCTAATGGACTCAATTACATCGTCAGCGCCTTCTAACTTAACTGCATTAGCATCTGTTTCTTGGATTAATTTGGTTGCATTTAAAAGCGTATCTCTATTCGACAAATGATAACTCATAAACGGCATATCAATTACGATAAACGTGTCCTTTGCACCACGTTTAACTGCTTTTCCATGATGAATCATATCATCTAATGTCACTGGGATTGTTGATTCGTACCCTAAGACGACCATCCCCAAAGAATCCCCTATTAGAATCATATCCGTACCTGCTTGTTCTACTAGTTTAGCTGATGGAAAATCGTATGCTGTGATCATGGTTATCTTTTCTTTTTCTTGCTTCATTTTCAAAAAATCAATAGTAGCTTTCAATATTTTT
>DATMFU010000369.1:0-2077 GCA_035556015.1 Niallia sp.
AATCATATTCTTTGGCCAAAAGTAACACTCTCCTTATTTAGCAATATTCTTTTGCTTTTTCTTCATTACGTAGCACTCTAAGACAACCTTTAGTTAATGATTGCAATTCATTTTCACCTGGATATACCATTATATCCGCTATCCAAGCTACCCGTTCCTTAATCAATTGTAAAAAATGATTGTGGAAACAAAGTTCGCCGGTAAGAATAATTGCATCTACTTTTCCAAATAATACGGTGCTAGCACTTCCAATTTCCTTTGAAATTTGATAGGCAAGGGCCTCTAAGTAAATATAATCTGGATGCTCCCTGTCTGGAAGTTGATCTATCTGCATACTATCTGAATGTTTCATATATGCTTTTAGTCCTGCATGATATAATAATTCATGTTTCATTTCCTCATATGAAAATTCACCAGAATAACACATATCTACTAATTCCCCGTGAGGTAAAGTTCCTGATCTTTCTAAACTAAATGGACCATCCCCATTTAATCCATTATTTACATCAATGACTTTTCCATTAGCATGGGCCCCTACTGTAATTCCATCTCCCATATGGGCAACAATTAAGTTCACTTCTTCATATTTTTTCCCTAGTTCCATTGCTGCTCTTCTGCCACTAGCTTTATGACTTAATGCGTGAAAGACACTCTTTCTTGTTATCCCTGGGTATCCTGTAATTTTAGCTAATTCATCCATTTCATCTACCACTACAGGATCTACGATAAAGGAGGGGATCATTAGTCGTTTAGCTATTTCATTTGCTATTAGTCCACCGAGATTAGAAGGATGTTCTCCTCTAAACTGTTGAAGTAATTCCTCAATCATTTTTGCATTGATTTTATATGTTCCACCGTCAATCGGCTTTAACATACCGCCTCTTCCACAAACGGCATGCAATTTTGAGAGATTAATTCCTTTATCCACTAAACTAGCAAGTATTTGTTCTGTTCTAATTGTGTATTGAGCGCTTAGAGATGAAAGTGAATTAAAATCATGAACATCATGTCTAATAGTACATTCTAATAAAGGAACCTCATTTTCATATATGGCAATTTCGGTAGTAATTGTCCGTGGGTTTATGCTTAGTATCCGAAATCTATTATTCATAACTGCCTCCTGCTCTCTAGTTCAAATTATATTTTTCTAATTTGTAATATAAATTTCTTACAGACAGACCAAGAGATTTAGCAGTTAATGTCTTATTTCCTTCTAACTTTCTTAGTGTTTGTTCAATAATGACTTTTTCGTAACCCTCAACTAAATCAGATAAGGTTTTGTTTTCCTCTATTTCAGGAATTATCCCCTTATTATGATGATTCCCCTTTGATTCAATAGTTAAATTGAGATGTTCTATTTTTATATGAGAATCATTTACTTTCGCCTTTACTTGAGCTAGCTGCAAAATAGCTTTTAATTCGTCAACATTCCCTCCATAAGAATAGGTTTCTAACGCTTTAAGGGCATCTTTCTCTATCGGAATGAAAGAACTGTCCCCTTCTCTTGAAAATTGTTCTAAAAAGTAAGTGCAAAGTGGAATAATATCCTCTTTTCGTTCATTTAAAGAAGGAAGATAGATATTTGATTTCATTAGTTCAACATATAATTCTTCCAGGAATGTACCATCTATTAAAAATCGTTCTAATTTCTCAGTAGCAGAAATTATTAGCTCATAAGGTGTAGTAGAATCTTTCATGTTTTTTAGAAGAAGTACTTGCTCTTCCAGTGAAAGAGAATTAACCTCCTCTAAATAAATCGTTCCTTCATAAGATAGATATTTCTCCCCTTTTATAAGATCAATCCAATCTTCTCTATTATTTTTTGGATGAATTCTCTTAAAGCCAAAATATTGTCTGGCACTACCGTTATGAATTGCATTTGCAAGCATACACTTCCCAGTACCCTCTTCACCTCTTATAAAAAGAGCTCTGTTAGACTTAGCTGCAATTTTTGCTTGTTCAATCGCAAAATTCATCATGGAAGATTGATAGATAAAATCTTCAAAATGAAAGGTCTGTTCTAATACCCTTATTATTCCTTTTGATAATTGAAGTTCTTTTTTTAAGCGAATCGTTT
>DATMFU010000370.1:0-8809 GCA_035556015.1 Niallia sp.
AAAGATGTACAGGAACTTTTCTACAAGCAACCAAAATGTCGATATGTATTTAAAAATGGAGAGCTCCTGCTAGAGACCATTCCTGTCACAACTAATTGGAAAAGTCTAATTGGTATAACAAACTAAAACGATCATCAAAAATTTAACCATCTACTTAATTGAAAAGGGAAAGGAGCATTTATTCGGATGGAGAAATACACATATGTAGACAAAGATACTTGTATTGCTTGTGGCGCTTGCGGTGCAGCAGCTCCAGAGATTTTTGACTATGATGAAGAAGGTCTAGCGGAAGGAATAGTAGATAATAATACTGGAACAATAGCTGTAGCGAAAGAACTTTTCGATGATTTACTAGATGCAATGGAAGGTTGTCCTACTGAATCTATTAAAGTAGAGGACTATCCTTTTGAATTTGTATCAAAGAGTGAGTAATTAAGTACATACAAATGGATTACTTTTGACTTGTAAAAGAAATCATAACTGGTTTCTTTTTTTTATTGTTAAATGAAGAATAAAAGCCAAGAGGAATGAATAGATGATAGCAAAGGAGATACTTCCTCCAAAAGAATAACTCGTTAAAAATTTTAGCGAAATCCATTTTTAGAAAACGCTTGCATTTTTTAACAATTATCCATATACTATGGATACAACTACCATATTAGTATGTTAATATGGTAGAACCACTAAAAAAGGAGGTCATCTTATATTCCTCGTTTTTAGTACGAAACTCCGTTTAGAAAAGAGGAAGAACAATGGCAAGTATGATTAGTGTTAATGCGAAAGAGTATGCTTATGAGCAAATGAAAGAAGATATTTTGAAATTAAAATTGGTACCTGGAACGAAAATTTCTGAAAAGATTATGTCTGATCAGTTAGAGGTGAGCCGAACTCCTATTAGAGAGGCATTCTTAAAATTAGCGCAAGAGGAGCTGCTAACGATTATCCCGCAAAGTGGCACGTTTGTTTCTTTAATTGATTTGAATCTTGCGGAAGAAGCTCGTTTTGTAAGAGAAACAATGGAAGCTAAAATAGTGGCAAATTGCTGTGAAACACTTACACAGGAAACAGCCTTTCGATTAGAACTTAATTTAAAAATGCAAGAACAACTCATAAGTGAAGACTTAGGAGAAGAAGAGATGATAAGATTTCTTGACTTGGATGAGGAATTTCATAGAGAGCTTTTTGTTTGTTGTGGGAAAGAGCGCACTTGGAAAATGATTCAAGGCATGGTGGGACATTTAAATCGGTTCCGATTATTAAGATTAAAAGATACGAATGATTTAGATTGGGATATTTTAGTTAGCCATCATAAAGCAATTTTTCAAGCAATTTCGGAAAAGAACAAACAAAAAGCAGAAGAATTGATGTCTGGGCATATGAGATTAATGATTACAGAAAAAGATATCTTACTGAAAAAATTTCCAGAGTATTTTCGTCGTTAAAAGAATGAGAAAAGGGGAGATCAGAGATGCAAATGACATTTAGATGGTACGGGGAAGGTAATGATTCTGTTACATTAAAGCATATTCGCCAAATTCCAGGGGTAACAGGAGTTGTTTGGGCTCTTCATGATGTACCTGTTGGAGAAGTGTGGTCTGTTCAACGAATAGAAGAAGTGGTAAATCAGATTAAGGCTGCTGGATTAAATGGGGATGTTGTAGAAAGTGTTAATGTTCATGAAGATATCAAACTTGGATTAAGCTCAAGGGATACATATATTAATGCCTATAAAGAAACATTAAAAAATTTAAGCCAATTTGGAGTGAAGGTAGTATGTTATAATTTCATGCCGGTTTTTGATTGGCTTCGCACCGATTTATTTAAAGAAACAGAAGATGGAAGTACTGCTTTATACTTTGATGCTAAAAAGGTAACCTCGATAACACCTGAACAGCTTGTAAAGAGCATGGAAGAGAATACGAAAGAATTTACCCTTCCTGGTTGGGAGCCGGAACGATTAAAGGACTTACAAAAACTATTTAATCAATACAAGGATGTAACAGAAGTTGATTTAGCAGAGAATCTCGCCTATTTTCTAAAAGAAATTTGTCCAACAGCAGAACGTTATGGTATCAAAATGGCTATCCATCCAGATGATCCACCGTTTTCCATCTTTGGATTACCACGTATTGTGAAAAATAAAGAAGATATTCATTCTTTGTTACATGCAGTAGATAGTCCTTCAAACGGTTTAACATTTTGTTCTGGATCATTAGGAGCAAATCCTACTAATGATTTAATTGATATCGTAAAAACATTTGCTGATCGAATTCCTTTTGCGCATATTCGTAATGTGAAGCACTTTGAGGATGGTAGTTTCATAGAATCCTCCCATCGAGAGATAGATGGGTCTGTTCCTATTAACGGAATTGTAAACGCTTTATACGAAAGGGGTTTTGATGGATACGTTCGTCCAGACCATGGAAGACATATATGGGATGAAGTATGTAGACCAGGGTATGGCTTATACGATCGAGCTTTAGGGGCTATGTATTTACAAGGTGCATGGGATACGAATGTACTCTTAAACAAAAATGCACGTAAGGAAGAAAAGATAGTAGAAAAGGCTTGATAACTTGCTAAGAGGAGAGCTTTCTTCTCCTCTTAAGAAATAGTCGTTGTAGGATTTACTCTAATGTAAACGCTTTATACACATTTCGATTCATAACAATTTAAATGGAGGCGTAAGTATGTCAAGAAAGAATAGAGAAGTAACCCTCAAAACAAGCATTGGCTTTGGTTTAACGGATATGGTAGGTGGGGGAGCATTTACTATTATTGGAGCATGGCTACTATTTTTCTACACCAAATTTGCTGGTCTAACGCCAGTAGAAGCAGCTTCTATTATTGCAATAGCTCGTATTGTGGATGCTGTAATTAGTTTATTTATGGGAAGTTTTTCTGATAATTTCTTTAAATTTAAACTGGGAAGAAAATATGGTAGACGTAGATTCTTCTTACTACTTGGTGCTCCTTTAATGCTAATTTACGCACTATTATGGGTATCCGGAATGCACTATCTTTACTACTTATTTACATACTTACTCTTTGAAATTATTGCAGCAATGGTATTAATCCCTTGGGAAACACTTCCTTCAGAGATGACAACAGATTTTAATAAAAGAACGAAATTATCTACCGCTAGAATGTTCATTTCTGGTACTGGGACCTTTTTAGCAACCTTTATTCCAGGTCAATTATTTAGTGTATTAGGGCAAGATAATTCAATGGCTTTTCTTGCAAACGGTGTGTTTTTTGCTGTTATCTATGCTATTTGTGTATTTATTTCATTCCGTTCCACATGGGAAAGGGAAGTTTCACCTGAGGATATGCAAAAAATAATGAATCAACGAAGAGAGAAAAAGAGTTTCTCTGAATCTCTTAAAGCAATATCACAAACATTTATTGATTTTGGCTCTACTTTTCGAGTTAAGAGCTTTCGAAAACATCTCCTTATTTACATTTGTTCCATGACAGCGAAAGATGCTTTTAATGCAGTGTTTGTATTTTACTGTGTGTATGCATTAAATAGTACCTCTACTGTTGCAGCAAATTTACTTTCTTTCAGTATTATTGGTTTACCAGGTGCGATTATTTATGGATTCCTATTAATAAAGATTGGACCGGGTAATCTATTTAAAATTTCCTATTCTACGATGATTCTTTGTGTAGGGGCATATGCTGCTGTTTATTTCATTCACCCAAGTAATTTAGTTCTAACACTCGTGGTTATTTCCTTTATCTATCAAATTGGTAGAAGCATGTTGGAGTTTATCCCTTGGAATGTATTTCCGTTTATCCCAGATGTGGATGAGATGATTACGACAAAAAGACGAGAAGGACTTTTTGCCTCTGTTATGACATTCTTTAGAAAGTCTTCTGTAGCACTAGCGACATTCTTAGTAGGAGCTATTCTTGAATGGGGAGGTTTTCTACAAGATGCAACGGTGCAACCAGAGAGTGCTATTAAAACCATTATAGGTATTATGATTTTTGGGGTAGGTGGCTTATTACTTATTTCTTTAATCGCAGCCTTTACATTTAAGTTAAATAAAGAAACGCACGGAATTTTAGTAGATGAAGTGAATCGTTTGAAAAATAACGGAAGCAAAGCCCATGTAGATCCTAAAACGAAGAAAGTAGTCGAAATGCTAACAGGCTATAAATATGAAAATCTATGGGGTGGCAATAACAAAGATAATATTCCTAAAGTTAAAGTCAATTAATTAGGAGATGAGTAGAATGAAAGCTTTTATGGACAAAGATTTTTTACTACAAACAGAGACAGCGAAAAAACTATTTCATGACTATGCGTCTAAGATGCCCATTTTTGATTATCATTGCCATTTAGATCCTAAGGAAATCTATGAAAATAGACGTTATCGAGATATGACAGAATTATGGTTAGAAGGCGATCACTATAAATGGCGTGCCATGCGGGCAAATGGGATTGATGAGTATTATATTACTGGTAAAGCAGATCCTTACGAAAAGTTTGAAAAGTGGGCTGAAACAGTAGAAAAGTTATTAGGAAATCCACTTTACCATTGGACCCATATGGAGTTACGACAATACTTTCAAGTAGAAACGATTTTAAAAAAAGCAACAGCAAAGGAAATATGGGATACATGTAATGAGAAATTACAGCATCCAAGTTTTACGGCAAGAGGGTTGATTGAACGCTCCAATGTCGCATTTATTGGTACTACAGATGATCCATTGGATGATTTACAATTTCATCAGTTCATGCAAAAAGATACAGACTTCCAAGTAACCGTACTACCATCTTTTCGACCTGACCAGGTAATGGACATTCAGAGCGAGAACTGGATAGGATATGTAGAAAAATTGGGAGAGATTACAGCTAGACAGATTACAAACTTTGAAAGTTTACTAGATGCGCTAGAAAGTAGAATGGATTATTTTCATAGTACTGGCTGTAGAGTCTCAGACCATAGTTTAGAAAAGGTTGTTTTTGAAAGCGCTACACCTAATGAGTTGAATGAAATAGTGAGGAAGGCGTTAAAGAAACAAGCTCTAACCCTTAAGGAAAGTAACCAATACTATACGCACTTACTGGTTAGCCTTGGTAAGGCTTATAACAAGAGAGAATGGGTCATGCAATATCATATTGGTGCATTACGTAGTGCCAATTCCCATTTGTTCCAAAGAATTGGCGCGAATATTGGGTGTGATTCCATGAAGGATGATTCTTATGCGATTCCTTTATCCAAATTATTGGATGAGTTAGATAAAGTTCAGCAACTTCCTAAAACGATTTTATACAGTTTAAATCCGAATGATTTTGAGATGCTGGCAACAATGGCTGGGAACTTTCAGCAGGGAGGAACTCCTTCCAAAGTTCAGTTCGGTTCTGCATGGTGGTTTAATGATCATATAGATGGTATGGTTGGGCAAATGAAAATATTAGGTAATGTTGGTTTGTTACCAAGATTTATCGGAATGTTAACCGATTCTCGTAGCTTTTTATCCTACAGTCGCCATGAATATTTCCGTAGAATTCTATGTAACATTATCGGAACTTGGGTGGAAAACGGGGAATATCCAAATGATTTAGATTGGTTAGGTCCAATTGTAGAGGATATTTCTTATAATAATGCAGCCCAATATTTTGAACTTCCACTAAAGGGAACGTTTATGTCCTTGTCTTAATAACTAGTAAGAAACAAAGGAAGGTGTCTACATGCTTCTATTAAATAAAGAAGAAATCATAAAGAAGAAAGACCAATTTGCACAGATTGGAATAAAAACACCAGCGTTTCCAATAGAGGAAGTTTGGGAATCGACGAAACAAAATCCGGTTTGGCTGCATATTGGGGGAGGAAACTTATTTAGAGCCTATCACTCGGTTATTCAGCAACGCTTACTTGAGATGAAGGAAACAAATAAAGGAATTATCGTTGTTTCAACTAGCAATGATGGAAAAATAGAAAAAGCGTATCATCCTTATGACAACTTATGTTTGGATGTCATTATGAAAGCAGATGGATCATTAGATATGGAAGTTATCGCAAGTGTTGCAGAAAGTATTACAGCAAATACCGAAACAGCTTCATGGCAACGCTTGAAAGAAATCTTTCGAAACCCATCTCTTCAATTTATTACACTCACGATTACAGAAAAAGGCTACGACTTAAAAGATTTAGATGGGAAAAATATTCGACCATCGATTATGGAAGAATTGCAACAAGGCTTAGACCATCCGAAACATACAATAGCTATTTTAACTGCTCTTTTATATGAGCGATATCAGAATGGAAGAACACCATTAGCGTTAGTAAGTACCGATAATTTTTCCCATAATGGCGATAAGCTAAGAGATGCTGTTATAACAGTGGCTACCATTTGGAAGGAATTAGGTAGTGTAGATCAAGGATTCATTGATTATTTGAATGATGATACTACTGTTGCTTTTCCATGGAGCATGATTGATAAAATTACTCCCCATCCATCCTTAGTTGTGCAGGAAAAGTTAAAGAATATAGGATTTGGAAGTGTAGAACTCATTCAAACGAGAAAGAATGGGCCGGCAATCGCTCCTTTTGTTAATACAGAAGAATCACAATACCTTGTAATAGAGGACAATTTTCCAAATGGAAGGCCTCCATTAGAAAAAGTAGGTGTGTATTTCACAGAGAAGGAAGTAGTAGATCAAGTAGAAAGAATGAAAGTCTGCACTTGTTTAAACCCATTGCATACGGCATTAGCTATCTTTGGTTGTTTACTTGATTATTCCTCTATTGCAGAAGAAATGAAGGATAATGACTTAAAAGGTTTGGTGGAAAAAATCGGTTACGATGAAGGATTGAAAGTAGTAACAGATCCAGGAATTATTAATCCCAATTCTTTTATTAAAGAAGTATTGGAAGTACGTTTTCCAAATCCTAATATTCCAGATACGCCACAGAGAATTGCAACAGATACTTCCCAAAAGCTAAGTATCCGCTTTGGAGAAACATTAAAATTATATAGAGAAAGAGAGGATCTTTCTGTAAATGATTTAAATCTTATTCCATTGACGCTTGCAGCTTGGTGTCGCTATTTAATGGGAATAAATGATGCTGGTGAAGTTTTTACCATTAGTCCAGATCCTTTACTAGATGAATTACAACAGTATATACAAAAGATTGAGTTTGGTAATCCAGATTCAGTCGGTGATCACCTTCAACCTATTTTAGGAAACGAAAGAATCTTTGGCGTGAATTTATATGAAATTGGTCTAGGTGAAAAGGTAGAGGAATTTTTTAAACAGCTAATAAAAGGACCTGGTTCTGTTCGAGCAGCATTGCATCACCATGTTGGAGGTACGATAGAAGATTCATAAAAGGAAAAAATATACTTTTATGAAGGAATATAGAGTAGGAGTAGAGAAATTATAGTAAGCGATTACAATGTATATCTACTAAGTTAATTAATGTGAGGTGCAAGGATGACAGCGAACTTACTATCAATCTTAGAAAAAGAAAAAATAATTGCAATCATTCGAGGTATCCCAAAGGGTAGTGGGGAACGAACAGCGGCAGCATTAGAAGCAGGTGGTGTTTCTTTTCTTGAAGTTACCCTTAATACAGAAGGTGCCATTCATATGATTGATGAGCTAAAAGGAAAGTTTGGCGATAGATTACGTATTGGGGCTGGAACTGTCTTGAATATGGATATGGCAAAAGATGCTGTTGCAGCAGGAGCAGAGTATATCATTTCTCCAAACCTTGATGAAGAAGTATTACTATATGGATTAGAACAGGGAATTGAAGTCTGGCCAGGAACTATGACTCCGACCGAAATTGTTAAGGCTTACAATTTAGGGGCGTCTGCAGTAAAGGTTTTCCCTATTGGTTCATTAGGCGTGAAATATATTAAAGATCTTCGTGCACCACTTCCTCATATTCCAATGGTAGCAACAGGAGGAGTGAACATGGGGAACATTAAGGAAGTAATAGGGTATGGTGCCCATGCTGTTGGACTTGGTGGGAATTTAGTGGATAATAGTTTGATTCAAAAGGGTGACTTTGACCAAATTACAGAACTGGCAAGAGGTTATACAAAACTAGTTCGTGAGGTAGCGACACATGTCTAGTCGAAACATAGTCGATGTTGTTACGATTGGTGAGAGCATGGTTCTTTTTCAACCGATGACGGAAAAGGGGATTAAATACGAGCCACTTTTCACAAAAGCACTTGCCGGTGCCGAATCGAATGTTGCCATTGGATTAACAAGGCTTGGGAAAAAGGTTCGCTGGATTAGTAAATTAGGAGTTGATCCTTTCGGTGACTTTATTCTTTCCACCTTATCAGGGGAAGGAGTGGATGTCTCTCATGCACTTAGGGAAAAATCTGCTCCAACAGCTGTTTACTTTAAAGAGCTAAAAGGATATGGCGATCCGAATGTCTACTATTATCGAAAAAATTCCGCTGCTAGTAAGTTACAACCATCTGACATGCAAGATGAATGGCTAGAAAATGCTAGGCATCTTCATGTGACAGGGATTACGCCTGCTTTAGGGGAGCATACAGCAGAGGTTATTCGTCAAATGATGATGAATGCCCGTGAAAAAGGAATGACTATCTCCTTTGACCCGAACTTGCGAAGAAAGCTCTGGGATGATGAAACGGCCAGAACTACTTTACTTTCTCTTATTCCGTTATGTGATGTGTTTTTACCAGGAGTAGAGGAAGCGGAATTTCTACTAGGAAAACATGAAATAGAACAATATGGAGAACTCTTTCTTGAAATGGGTCCAAAAGTAATTGTATTAAAGCTAGGTGCGGAAGGATCAATCGGTTTTAC
>DATMFU010000371.1:0-3099 GCA_035556015.1 Niallia sp.
TTATGTTAATATTTTGATTACATCTTAGAAGAAAAGCATATTAAAAGAGGGGATGTACATGTTTTTTCCTACCATAATATTAAAAGGATCCAATGTAAGGCATATTGTAAAAGATAAAAATTATTGTGAATGTGGAGAAAAATATCACGTTTATGTTACTTTCACAAGATATGATCTAAAACAAATAACATTTAAACCAGATAACGAGATTACTTGTCCAACTTGTAAACAGCTCGTTCGTTAAGGGTGGGGGTCCCCATCCTTACAACTCCTTCGTTTTAACTTCTTTTTTCCCCGTAATTAGATAACGTTTTGCCTTCCTTTTTTGATACAGGAGTACCCGTATGGAGAGAAAAATTTGAGTATATTGGGATTGTATATCTGGTTAGTAGAGTGGAGTTATGGTGAATTTGAAGTATATAAGAAGCGATAGTATAACGGATGGTGTTAGATACTGTTCGCTTATTGCAGTTATATCATTTTTGTTTACTAGGAAGAATTTTGCCAATTCATGCAATAATTTCGCCAAATGATGCGATAATCTATCCAAATTGATCTATAATCTCGCCAATTCTGATCCTGTTCTCTGTTATAATAAGCTCACATGTTTATCCACTATTGCCTACAATTGCAATAATAGTGTAAGAGATTAAGGAGGACAAAATGAAGAAATATATTTTTATATTACTGTTAGGTTTATTCTTTTTAGCGAATGTGTCAACGACAAACGCAACAACAATTGTACCAACTATAAAAATTACTTCTCCTGTTGAAACAGGAGAAACGCAGGTAGACGTAGAGGTTACTAATTTTAACACGGACATGGATGGAGATTTAGTTATCGAAATAGGTGACTATAGGGATCAATGGTGGATTAGTGATACAGTTTCTTTCAACGTTCCTGAGTTGAAAAGAGGAGACCAAATCAATATTTCTTACATAGATGAGAGTGGAGAAGAGACGCTGCTTCAAAGCGCAACAGTAGCAGATCCATTACTTCCAAAGTTATCTTTATCCACCGTTTCGAATAAAAGTGATTATTTAAAGTATACAATCACCAACTACAATGAGCGCTTCTTAAATGGTGGATTAATTGCAAAGGTTAAAGGAGAACCTTTTGAAAGCTACATAGATAAGAAAACAGGGTTAATTATATTCTATGAACCTTTCAAGGCGGGGACAAAGGTAGAATTATATTATGTGGATCAAAATTATAGGGAATGGTATTTAAAAACATTAACTGTAGTTGATAAAACGCCGCCCAAAATATCTGTATCATCTATCACTAATCGAACAACAACTTTCAAAGTAACCTCTGAGAAAAACAGCACGATTTCTTTAAAAATTGGCAAGAAGACGTATAAAGGAAAAGACTTGAAAAATGGTCAATATCAATTTACGATTTCAAAACAAAAAGTTGGAACGAAAATCTTCATAACAGCTGCCGATAAACTTGGAAATAAGCAAACGAAGACAATTACCATCAAGCTAAAATCAGGTACAACCATTAGTATGAAAGATGTAACAACAAAATCGACTAAAGTAACTGGAACCGTAAAGAAGTGGGAAAAAGGAGATAAAGTCGTTGTCCTAATTGGCAAAAAGACATACAAAGGCAGCATAAAGTCAGGCGGTTCCTACTCTGTGAACATCCCTAAACAAAAAGCGAATACTACAGTAAAGGTCCGAGTCATCGATAGCATTGGCAATGTTCTAGATACTGATTCTACAAGAGTGTACACAACTAAATATGTTGAAATTGGTATGACGAAGAAAGAAGTGTTAAACACACAATGGGGAGCACCAGACGATAAAAATATCACGATTGATAGCTGGGGCACATGGGAACAGTGGATTTACTACTATGGTGAATATGATGCGCAGTATTTATATTTTTCAAATGGTAAGTTAGTTTCGATTGATTTGTAGAAGAAGGTGAAAAGTGTATTTTCGAGTGATTTTACTTGGAAATGCACTTTTTTTGAAGAATTTGAACTAGTCTATTTTCTAAACTAATTAGCCTTTATATAACAGCTAAGGTATCACTTCTTAGTTTCCGGCATGTTTATATTCATTGGAAGTTTGATTTCTCTTTGAATAGTGGATTTTGTTTATCTTTTTTAGGTGCGAAGGTTAAGTTAAATATATAATTCCATCTAGGTATTGGTTTGATTTTGGAGGAATAAGAGGTATGTTAAGTATATGAAGTGTGAAATATGAGTCAAAAACTTTAGTAATCGGTTAACTGAGGTTCCGTCCCCAAAGTACTGTAATGCTATAAAAAGTCAGAGGATAGAAGAATGAGGTGAATTTGTGAATTTTTTAACGTTTAGCGAAAATATTTTAGAATACATCAACGAATTTTTACTTGTAAGAATCATCATCTTAGCATTTATTTTTTTGATGATTTCTTACATTATAAATAAAACTGTAGATTTGTTTTTTCGAAAATTCCATTTTTGGGATGAAGAAGTAGAGAAAACGATTCAAGGGGTAATACGTTCTTCTTTAAAGTATATGTCTATAGCACTCCTTGTTCTATATTTAATCGGGCAATTTATTGATATAAAAGCGATACTTGCTGGAGCAGGGATTCTAGGGGTCGTCATCGGATTTGCAGCACAGCAGCTGTTAAAAGATATTTTATTGGGCACGGTTCGGTTAACGGATAATGAATTTCGTGTTGGCAACTTTGTAACATTTAACGGAACTAGTTCAGGAACAATTGAGGAAATCGGCATTCGCTTTATGCAAATTCGGGAATGGTCAGGTAAATTGCTAACTATTCCCCATGGAGAAATTAGGACCATTCAGAATTTTAACAAAGGAAGAATGCGTGTAATTGAGCGAATCACAGTCGGTTATCAAGAAGATCCACGCCGGATTAAGGAATTGTTAGAAGCAGTATGTAAAGTTTGTAATGAAAAATATAGCGAAAGTTTATTGCTGCTGGAAGATGGAACACCCGAAGAAGCATTTCAATATGTCGGCATTACGGATTTGAATCCGAATTTTAAATACGTTGGATATGAATTTTGTGTGGTGGGTCTTGTAAAGCCTGAAGAATACTTCGAAATTTCACGAAAAGTTAGATTTGAA
>DATMFU010000372.1:0-3146 GCA_035556015.1 Niallia sp.
ACTAGTACCGGAATTAGGAAAGTAATACCTTTTAAATCAACAAGCATTCCTCCTAGTAAAGGTCCAATCATCCTACCACCAGTGGCAGTACTATTCACAATGCCTTGAAAGAAACCTTCTTTTCCTTTTGGTGCAAGCTTGTCAGCAATGGTAGGAACAGCTGGCCAAACCAGCATTTCTCCAATTGTTAAAATAATCATTGCTACTAGAAAACCTGTAAAGATTTCTGCTTGCCCTAAAAGAATGAAGGATACAATAAAAATAGTAATACCAATTAACATTTGTTTTTTTATTGAAGTACAAACTTTCTTGGTGAATAGAGAAATAAGTGGTTGGCCAAAAACAATTAGTCCACCATTTACTGCCCATAAAATACTGTATTGTGCAAGCGGGATTCCTAAACTTTGAGTATGAGTAGAAATCGTTGCTTGCCATTGTACGTAACAAATCCAACATAATAAATAGCCAAATCCTAAAATGGCTAATGAATACATACTTGGATTTCCTTTGATCCGATGGCTTTTCTTTTGTTTTACCACCTTTTCTTCACTAGTTATAGAAACATTCTTAATTTGTATCCCTTTATAATAGAAAAAAGCAATACAGAAAAATAAGATATACATTAACGTGTTTGATAAGAAGATAAGTTGGAAAGAGTACGAAGCTATTACCCCGCCAATCGCAGAACCTAGTGCTACACCAACATTTTGTGCTACATATATACTATTAAAAGCTTTTCTACCGCCCTCTGGCCAAACATTTCCTGCCATCGCGTACATGCTAGGATAGATAATTCCAGAACCAAAACCTGATAAAATAAAAAAGATACAGTAGGAGCTCCAATTACTAAAAATAGTAAGACCTAAAAGTGATAAGGTTGTGAAGATAATTCCTGATAAAACCGACCAATAGCCCCCGATTTTATCATATAAAACTCCACCAAATAAATTTCCGATAACACTTGCAAGCGAGTTTAGCATTAAGATAAAACCTGCAATTGTTAGGGATTTTCCTAAGTGTTCATGAATATATATACTATTTAATGGCCAAAGAAGAGAAGAGCCTGTAACATTAACCGCCATCCCTATTACTAAAAGCCAAAGTGAACGAGGCATAATTATCCTCCTTTATAATATTTCTAACGACCAGAGATAAGTGTAGATGCTTTTGAAAAAACCTGCAATAGATAAATACCTATTTTTTTGAAGGCGAAATATTCTGGTAAATAGAAGTATTATTAGGATAATTTTTTTATTTATTTGAAAAATTAATCTTTTTTATATAAAGTAGAAATACGAACTACTTTTAACGTAGAAAGGACTATAACATGACAAAAATATGTTTGGTTAGGCATGGTGAAACAGACTGGAATGCACAAGGGAGAATTCAGGGGAGAACGGATATTCCTTTAAATGAAAATGGAAGAAAGCAAGCACAGCTTTGTAGCGAATATTTTAAGGATACAGAATGGGATGTTATTATAACTAGTCCACTTAAAAGGGCTAAGGAAACTGCTAAAATCATTAACGAACAATTACATGTTCCAATCATTGAAATGGAAGAATTTTTAGAGCGCAGTTTTGGTGATGCAGAAGGGAAAACGAGAGAGGAGCGGGAGATTCAATATCCTGATCATTTTTATCCAAACCAAGAATCTAGAGAAGAATTAATTGTTAGAATAAATAGTGGTCTTAAGCATATCCTTCAAAAGTTCCCTTCAAAAAAAGTCTTATTAGTTGCACATGGAGCAGTTATACATACTTTATTATCATTTGTTTCCGATGACAAGATTTCCATGGATAATTATTTAATGAATGCATGTATTAGTAATATACATTACGAAGAACAGGGATGGATAGTTAAAAACTACAATTATGTAGATCATTTGTTATAGGAATAAATAGGATAAGGGGTGTATGTTTCGTGGAAGACTTTGGTGCTTATATAGATAAGGAATTACAATTAGATCCTTTGAAAAAAGGGATATTAGATGGGTTATCATTTGCTGTTAAAGATGTATTTGCAATAAAAGGCTATTCTTCTTCAGCAGGTAACCCTGATTGGTTAGCTACCCATAATTCTGCTAAAAAAACGGCATCATCTATTCAATTATTATTAGAGAATGGAGCAACACTAAAAGGAACAACTATTACAGACGAGTTAATGTATAGCTTAAATGGAGAAAATTATCACTATGGAACACCTACGAATCCAAAAGATAAAAGGAGAATTCCTGGAGGTTCTTCTTGTGGGTCAGCAGTTGCGGTTGCTGCGGGATTGTCAGACTTTTCTTTAGGAACAGATACTGGTGGTTCTGTAAGGATTCCATCTAGTTATTGTGGTATCTATGGGATGAGACCTACCCATGGAGCAGTCTCAATGGAAGGAGTTATTCCATTAGCAAAAAGCTTTGATACAGTCGGATGGATGGCAGAAGATGCAGAAACTCTGTTAAAAATCGGAGAAATATTACTTCCTCAAGATGAAAATGGTACATTTACAAAATTTATTGAAGGTAAGGATGCATGGGAGTTAACAGATCCTGAAGTATTTGAAGTTTTTAAACCGATACTTTCGAAAATACAGAAGTCTGCACAAAGCTATGAAACATCTGTTATAGCAAGTGAGGGCTTACAAGAATGGGCAGAGGTGTTTCGAATATTACAAGCATTGGAAATATGGGAGGAGCATGGTGATTGGATTACTACTCATAATCCAACGTTTGGCCCTGGTATTGCAGAACGGTTTAATATGGCAAGTAAAGTTGATCCAAATGAAGGTACAATATATAGGAAAAAAAGAAGTATAATAAGAAACAAAATGGAAAAACTGTTAGGTGATGATACGATTTTAATTATTCCAACAGCACCTGGAAAAGCACCATTATTAAATTTACCAGTAGAAGATTTAGAAGTACGTAGAAGTCAGACTCTCCGATTATGTTGTATTGCAGGATTAGCAGGCCTACCACAAGTAAATCTTCCAATATGTCAATTAGAAGGAACACCAATTGGACTATCATTTATTGCAGGAAAGAACCAAGATATAAAATTACTGCGTTTTGTTACAGAATGGACAAAATCTTTGCAAAATTAAACTAGAACCAATGATTGGGTATTACATATCCTAAAAATAAGTCGTTTAAC
>DATMFU010000373.1:0-8743 GCA_035556015.1 Niallia sp.
TTCTCTATTAAAATCACCTGAATTATTTAAAAATGTCCCATCCATATCTGTTAATACTAATTTAATCATACGCCTCTCCCCCTATTAGCTAAATTCGTAGACATCATTTATATATATAGTAACTATATCTCTAACTTCCTATTTGACTACACTTAATAATGTATACGTTTTCAATTTCTACCAATATTGTATAGACTTTTTCTTCTTCATACAACTAAAAGCAGCTATCATATTATTAATATCCCAAAAATTATTGTTGGATTGGTATATAGATAGAATTAGGAAGGATTTTCTTCATTACCTCCATGGCTACCTTTATTCCCAGTAAACAAAGGGGAAAAAATGTCTTTTAAAGAAACATGCTTACTGGAAATAAATTAGTCGATTAGAGAGGATTACAATGTTGAATGGCTTTTCCAAACTGAAGTATTGGAATGAAAACCATAATTGACATGAGAAGCTCACTTCAATGGAAAACGCGCTGAAATTTTCGTGTCTTTCTAAATAGATCTTCTAAAAAAGTGTGATAATATAAATCCACCAATAAACCAAAATATTTGGAAGTGTGTTTCATTTTTAATGGAACTTTGAATTTTATGACAAAATATATGGTTGAACATAAAGATAGCATAATTGTGTAAACAGGGCGCTTCGTAAATAGATAACTATAGCAAAACATCATTACATATAGGATACCAGACCAAATAATATTCCAATCGTGTGAATAAAGGATTAATTTTTTCTTATTTGCAAAATACTCCACTATGGATGCAAACAGAACACTCTTTATAAGATACCTAAATTGCTTCCATAATCCACTCGGAAGCTTAGATAAGAAATTTAGGGCTATGAGAGGTGTAACAATAAAAATATGAACTAATCTAATGAGCCACCAATTAATACCACTGGGAACAAATTCCCACACTAAATGTCTTCTACATAAAAAATAATAGATTGCATTAAAAGAACTTACGAAAAGCATACTTTTATAATATTTAGTGATATCTTTTAATGAATTATTATAGATACTTAATACGATAATAGCTATAACTAAAATTAAATGCTCTCCGTTATTTTTTTGTCTCTTCCTCAGATGGTTCCCCCCCTTTTAAAGTTATCCAATAATAAAGAGGTTGCCCATTTTTTTTGCTATTTACTCGTAAAATGGAAGCAATAATACAAAATTATATAGACTATAATACTGTTACATACTAGTCAAAAGTATGCTCGTCCTGTTTACGTGTTTCTCATGGTTAACACCAAAAACAAGTAATACAATATCCAAACTAATACAGGAAGTGTATCAAACATTTTGATCATTCTCCTAGATTTATTTATTATTAGGATATGTTAGACACAGCTTAACTGTAATCGTTTTCTGTTGATTATCAAACAAAAAAAAGCCCAAATTAAAAACTGCTGCTATTTTTAGCAGCAGAGTATCCTATCAAATAAAACATTTTCATATTTTTCGTTGTATTTAAACAAGACATACATCATGTTACTTTGTAACACCCATACTTTTTATTGGATAAATGCGGAATTTCACTTCTCCAATAACCGACTCTTCTGAAATAAAGCCAAAATACCTACTATCCTTACTGACTAAACGATTGTCTCCTAAAACAAATAACTTTCCTTGGGGTACTTTTTCTTCTCCAGTCAATTCCGCCAAGGTAAAGTCCCCTGTATAGTGATTAAATATTGTATTATCTTTATTTATTTCTAAATATGGTTCTTCTATAACTTTTCCATTTATATATAGAACATCATTTTTCATTTCTACCCTATCTCCTGGCAGTCCAATAATTCGTTTAATATATCGTTCATTTGCATCAGGAGCTTGAAATACAACTAGATCAAACCGTTGGATTTTAGAAATTTTACTAATAATAATTCGATCTGTATCTTGAAATGTTGGTGACATTGACTCACCATGAACAGTGGAAGGTGAAAATAAAAAGGTACGGCAAAGAAATGCAACTGTTAATGCCACTACAACAGATATCATCCAGGAAAAAACTTCTTTCTTCATACTTTTTTTCATAACACTTCTCCTCTCCTATAAAAGTAATATTAAGGAAGTGTATATATTAAAATCATTCTCTTCTATACATTCTTCACTAGAGCCCTTATTCCTTTATAAATCCATTTATTAGCATCAATTAATTTGTTTGTAAATAAACACTCTACTTATCAAAAAAACTGCACATCCATATGGAAGTGCAGTTTACCTGTTTTTTAATGAATATTATTCTTTTTGAAGTTTCCGCCTTTAACTTCCGCAATATCGTAGACAGTTACAAAGGCTCCATCATCAATCTGATGAATAATTTCTTTCATTTTACTTTCTTCTAAACGGTTAATAACACAAGTAATTTCCTTGAACTTTTCATGAGAGTAGCCACCATAAACCTCACTAAATGTAGCACTTCTACCTAATCGATCACGAATGGTTTCTACCATTAATTCAGGTTGGGTAGTGATAATTTTGAAGGTTTTAGAACCACTTAACCCTTCTTCTACAATATGAATTACTTTAGAAGCAATAAAATAGGCAATCGCTGATAAAATAGCGCCTTGAAGCCCGAACACACTAGAAACGATTATAAATACAAACAAGTTTAAGAAGAGAATTAAGTCACTTGTTCCAAATGGTAATTTTCGTGATAATAAGACAGCTAGCATATCAATTCCATCAAGTGCTCCACCATTACGAAGGGCAAGACCCATCCCAAAACCGATAATAATACCACCTACTACCGTTATTAATAATGTATCTCCTTCAATAATAGCTGGCATATGGTGCATAAGGCTTGTCCCAAGAGCAAGAGACACAATTCCTATGACTGAGTATATCGCAAAGCTTTTCCCAATCTGTTTATATCCTAACCAAATAAAAGGAATATTTATAATGGCGATTAAAACGCCTAATGGTATATGAAAGAACTCTGAACCAACGATACTTAAACCAGTAACGCCCCCATCAGATACATTATTAGGAATCAATACTGTTTCTAATCCATATGCTGCTATAATACCTCCAATTATAATAGCGATTGCTCGCATAAATGCTTTATATTTCTTTGTTTTCTTCATGTTCCCCATTCTAGTTCCTCGTTTCGTTTAATCTGTTACTTTTCCATTTCGACAAAATGCTACAAAATAGACTATTTTTAATTAGTTTACCATAAGTTAATGTATTTTTTCTTTTGTGAAGTATTATACGATTGATTTTTTTTATCTTATTACATGTTACTCAAGATTATACACATATTAAGTGGAGGAGGTAGTAAGTGATGAAATTTAGTTTATTACTTGGGTTTTCCCTAATATTCCAGCAATTATCCTTAACAAACCATATAACAGATATTAGTAAAAGTCATGCTCATATAAATATAAATCAAAGAGACTTATTTTTATATTCGCCCAACATTCCTGTCATTCCATCTAAAGAACTTAATCATCTTATGGATGAAATAGATAATCAAGTAAAGAAAAAACCTAAGGATGCTTTTATTAATTCCAATGGAAATATCCAACCAGAAAAACAAGGATTTCAGTTAGATCGACATAAGTTTATAGAAAGCGTTTATTGGAGCTATTTTGAGAATAAGCTCCTCTCCTCTAAAATTACACTAGAACCAATCTATCCAAAGGTAGACAGTGAATTATTAGATGCCATTCGCACAAAAAAAATTGGTAGATATGTTACACAGTTTAATCAAAATAAAGTTGAAAGAAGCAACAATATCTTGCTTGCCGCAGAAGCAATCAATAACACCGTTGTTTTCCCCAATGAAACCTTCTCCTTCAATAAAGTTGTAGGGCAAAGAACATTGGAGAAAGGTTATTTAAATGCTCCTGTTATTATTGATGGTGAATATTCAAAAGATATAGGTGGAGGAATATGCCAAGTCTCCTCTACTCTCTTTAATGCTGTTGATAATGCTGGTCTAGAAATAGTCGAAAGGTATTCACACAGCCGTGAAATCAACTATGTTCCACCTAAGCGTGATGCAACCGTAAGCTGGGATGGACCAGACTTTGTATTTCAAAACAATTATAATCAACCTGTTTTAATACAAGCAAAAAAAAGATATAGCCATTTAATTATTGAAATCTATTCATCAGATAGCATCTCTAATATTCCTAGAAAAGTTCCTTATCTTCCCTAAAACTCTTATTAATAAAAAAACTTAGGTTTTCAGCAATGTTTAAATGGAATGCATCTTTTTTGCATTCCTTTCACTTGCCTTTTCGATTAGTTTAGGACTTGATAAACCATTCATAATAGACTAATCCGCAAACTTAAATCAACTCACTAATACAACTTATAACCTTATTTTAAGATACCATCTCTAAAAGCAGAAAACAATGAAAATTCCGTCAATATAGGTACTTGTTATAAATTATCCCTATCTTCTCAGTACCCATTCCTTTTACTATGGTAATATATAGGCATACTACATAAGGAAAAAGGAGAGCTGTTATGTTTTATAAATTATCAAGAGAACAACAGAACAAAATGATATCTGATATTCAATATTTCTTTTCACAAGAAAGAGGTGAAGAAATTTCCGAATTTGCTGCAGAAAGGGTACTCGACTTTGTAAAGGAATCACTTGCTCCTCATTTTTATAATACTGGAATAAAGGATGCTCGAAAAACAGTCGAGGAAAGATATTTTTCTTTAGAGGACGAGCTATTAACATTAGAAAGACCTATAAAATAATAAAGGAAAAGTGTTTGGAGATTTCCAACACTTTTTTATTTTACTTACATACGTTTAACTTCCTATAAAGGTTTCGTTTCCAGTAAAAATAACATAATTCAGTCTATTTTGCATATATTAAAACGAACACACGTTCCTACTTATTCTTGAATAAGAACAAATGTTCTTGTATAATGGTGTTGATAGAAGGAGTGTTACTATGATTAAGGACCGTGGAACGAAAAAATGGGTAGCTCTCATGTTACCAGAGCATGTTGAAGCGATTAAAGAAGAACTAAAAAAGGAAAAGATGAAGAAAAAACCAGAACTTGATGAAGCTAGGTGGGATGAAATAGATCAACTAGTTCAAGAAGGAATAGAATACCAATTACCTCTGGAATTTACCCTATTTAAAAATGGTGAATATGAAAAGCATACTGGCAGTATCGTTAACATGGATATTGTAAAGAATGAATTTCGTATAAAAGACCGTGAAAATAGAATTCATTTCATCCCCTTTTCTATGATGATGAATGTAGAGAAGGTGTAATTGTAACCGTCAAGTAGTTTTGAACACTTTTTGCTAATTAATTTTGAACACTTTCTCTTTCAAAAATTGTTGTTCTATTCTTTATTCTGTAGCTGTCATTTTCGTTCATTTGAATAACCTCTACTCTATGTAGTAATCGGTCCAATATGGCTGTTGTAATCCCTTGGTCTCCCATTAATTCACCCCATTCTTCGGGGCCCTTATTGGAGGTAAGAATAATAGAACTACGTTCATAAAGATGGTTAACCAGGTGGAAAAATAGATTTGCTTCCCTCTGATCCATTGCCATGTACATTAAATCATCAATAATCACCAAATCCGATTCTTTTATTCTTTTTAACCGCAATTTTGATTTTGTAATATATTCTTCCGTTTTTAATAAGTGTATGAGTTCACCCATTGTTGAAAATGCTACTTTAAATCCCTTTTGAATGGCTTCAACTCCTAATCCAATTGAAATATGGGTTTTCCCTGAGCCTGGGGGTCCCAATAAAATTAGATTGTATTGTTGTTCCAGCCAATTTAATTCACTTAATTGATTTAATTGGCGTGTGCTAAGCGATATTTGTTCTTCTACATTAAACTCATCAAGTGTTTTAAAATATGGAAAGCTAGCCCACTTTAATCTCTTTTGAATCCCTTTTTCTTCGCGTTTCTTCATTTCATGCATAAGAAGTTCATGTAAAAACTCTTGATAAGTCCACGATGATTTCTCTGCGTGTCGTAGTAATATTGGCAGCTCTTCAGCGGTTTCCACCATCCGAAGATGGCGGAATTGTTCTTGTAATAGTTGTACAGTGCTAGTCATTATGAAACACCTCTCATAATTTTCGTGTAATATTCTATATCCCTTGTTACTGCTGTAGCGGTTGTTGCGGGGCTATTTCTTTTAGCTTCGAGAGAAGCAGGGGATTCTACATCTTTTTCTTCCTTTAATCGGGTCAAATGCTGTGCAATATCACGTAAATCGTTTGCACTCCATAGCTGTTCTTTTAGGCAAACCGCCAGGGCTTCCTCTATTTGAGGGCGAAAATGAGTAATGGCATATTGAATGACTTGGAACTGATCTCTTACATACCTTGGATACTGCCGGGTTACTTCATTGACAAATTTTAAAACCTTTTCTTGATCTTTGAATTGACGAACAATAGTCTCTTTATATGCTTGAATTCCTTTCGAGCGATCTCTGGTGTGTTGACGGTTCTTTATCAACTCACCTTTCCCATGACATATCGGATGCTTTGCTAGTATTTTGCCTTGAAGGTCTGCTCGAATAATGAGTTCCTCGCCCTGGGTTTCTATGTAAACCGTATTATCACCTCTTGGACGATAAGTTCCTAAAGGAACCGAATAACGATTAGATTGATATCTGATAATATTGTCCTTATGAACAGTTCTTGTTATACTATTTACAAGGTTGCTTTCGAAAGAAAGCAGGGAGGAGACTGGCGTTAAGTGTTGCTTTTCGAGGGCGTGCACTTCTACTGGTCTCTTTTTTGTTGTGTGATGTACATTGTAATTTCCTGTCCTCTTCAACCATGCTAAACATTTTTCATTCCAGGATTCTAGATTTGGAAATACTCTGTGTTTTGCAAAGTTCCTTTTTACATATTTCACTACATTTTCTACCTTCCCTTTACTTTGGGGATCTGCCTTTCTACAGAGGTAAATTCGGAACCCTCGTTCCTGCTTATATGCTTGAAATTCCCCTGTTAAAATTATATCTCCGGCATTTTCACTAACAGTTATCAAATGATCTTGATCATAAACAATTTCCTTCGGAATTCCTCCAAAGAATTGAAATGCTTTTTCATGACAACGTATGGTATCCCTAGTGGTAAAAGGTCTATCAAGCCATTCCACATATTTATAACGAGAATTAGAGAGTACAAAGGTAATAAAATATAGTTTAACAGGCTTTTTTTCCTGATTCTTTACGGTTATTTCTCCCCAGTCGACCTGAATTTGTTGCCCCATCGGTAGTTCCTCCACAGCTTCATGATCACGTACACGAACCACTTTTGGGATGTGGTAAATATCCCTTAATTCACTAACATACCCCCGAATAGTACTACTTCCAATTTTTATTCTAGGGTACTTTTCCTTTAACCAGTCCTCCACCTGAGCAGAAGAAATATCAGGATGTTCCTTTAGCCAACTTAATATAAGTTCACGGTGTGTATCTAACTTTTTCTCCCTACTCCCAGTTGATAACACCCACTCGGATGCTTGATTAAAATTCATGCTTAAATACTTATAAACTGTGTTTCTAGAAATCCCTAATTTTTTTGCAATAGCTGCTACTTTAAATCCTTGTTCCTTTAATTGATGAACCTTTATAAACAAATGTAACTTTTCCACCTTTCAAATCCTCCAGTAAACTATGATGACATAAAATCATAATAGACTAACTGGTGGTTATTTTGATAAAAAAGTGTTCAATTCTATCTGGCGGAAACTGTTGATTTTAGTTTAGCAGTTACAGTAATGTCTTGATACCATCATTTCCACAATTAAACGAAAAGGAAAAAAAGATATTTGAACATCTTCTATACTTAACATTGTTATTAGCTGTTTTAGAAAGGGACCGAATCAATGCAGAAAAAATACCTTTCAAGTTAAAAATAGCTTATATTAATTTATTGGAACATACGATGAAGAAAGTTCAAGCTGACTTGAAAGGATTTACCTATAAAATGAAGAAAAATAAAATGAAAATACTTAAGGGAGTACAAAACAGAGAGTTTGCAGAGTATTATTTTTATATACATGACTGTGAGTATTTGTTTCGATACTCTAGTACGGAATTAAAATCAAATACAGAAAAATTGTTGTGTTACTATTTTTTTAAGGAAACGGATCTATTTAACTAATCCTTACCACATGTAAAAGACCCTTCTCTCATATGGAAGGGTCTCTTAATTTTTAGTATGACTCTAGAACCTCTTGAAAAGGTACTGGAAATAGGCTGTAGGCAATAATTTTTTTATTATGCTGTTTTACCACATCTACTCTATCTTCATACTGATACACATACAATGTAATATTCCTTTTTGCCCAATCAATCACAATCGGCTTATCATTATTTTCTGGATGTAAATATAATTCTTCATTACCTGGAAAGATGTTATATCTTTCACTAAATATAGCCTGATTGAAATAATCAACTACTTGTTTCTTATGTTTTGTTTCCAATTCTTTTCCATCAATCGTAATGTTGACTTCTTCTTCTATTAGTGTTGGATGCATTTTATATTTTTGCGTAAGCCAATTTATTACACCTGTTGGCAAGCAAGTCATTAATATTTTTATTATACAAACAAATAAGGTTACGAGAAAAACAGTTAAAGTCATTAAAATCTACTCCATGTTTATGAAATTATCTTACCACAAAATAATAACATATCTTTTTCACTGTATCCGTATTGTTTTTGAACTTTTTATGAATTTTTTTAGTACTCATTAAAAAGCCTTCTTTT
>DATMFU010000374.1:0-3828 GCA_035556015.1 Niallia sp.
CCGGCATCCATCATATATCCCCATGGCAAAATATATTTTTCTATTTCCCACCATTCATACGTATATGCAATTTGAAAAATTATTGTCATAATAAAACAACTTAGTATAGTGACTGGTATATATCTTTTTCGATTTTCTTTACTCGTTAAGAGTAAACTGAACCAAGGTACGATGAATACTGCATATTGTAAAAGTTTTATCAACTTAAAGCTCCTTTCCTATTTCATTTCCTAGTATGGAATGAATAGGACTGTTTATACTTTAAATTGGTAAAGATTTATTGCTTCTCTTGATTAATTATAGCATCGATTTTCTCATCCAATCTTTCTAAGCTTTTCATCGCTCGTTTAAGAGATATAGTACGATAATGATGATGTCCACCTGGTTCCTCATCTTTTTCATCCGCTAATTTCACGATTTTCTGCAATGGAGTTAATTGCACATTCCCACCAGGTATAAAGCTATCTGTATGAAATAATACGGCTAACGCAATCTCTTTTGTCTTTATAGGATTCTCTCCTAAGCGAATCAAAAGCTTATGTGCTCTTTCTGCTCCTTTAATGGGATGGATATCATTTTGCTTGTAAAGTTTATAATCCCATTTCCCGTCTTTATACCACGTATAATGCCCCATATCATGTAAAAATCCGGCCTTAGCTGCATTATCTACATCAATATTTGCTTCTTTTGCTAATTCAAAAGCATGATAAGCAACTGCCAGAGCATGCGCTAAACCTGAACGGGTAATATATTTTTGCGCAATATGGTGATTAAAAATATCAGTAAGTTTAACGTCTCTCATGTCCGACACTTCCTTTCTTATAAAAAAACACCTATCTTAGGTGTTAGTGTACTATCTTTCTATTGTATTTTTATTCAAGTATTTTTCCTATTATATTACATTTTTAACAAAAAGGATAATGAGATGGTAATGATAGTCTATACTTTGATTTTTCCTTAAAGATTTGTTTTTAAACATATATATAATTGGATGCGTAAAATTTTATGCTTGTTATCATTATGTGTCAATAAAAAAGCCAGAAGTTCTGCACGAATGCAAAATTTCTGGACATCTTTTATGCATTTACAGTAGGTAAATAAGAAACACCCATTAAATATTCATCTACTTTTCTAGCTACTTCTCTACCTTCATTAATTGCCCAAACAATTAAACTTTGTCCTCTACGAGCATCTCCAGCTGCAAAAACACCTTCTACATTCGTTGTAAAATCACCGTATGCAGCAGCTATTTTACGATTCATTGTTTCAATACCAAAATGCTTTAAAACTGGTTGTTCTGGACCTTCAAATCCAATAGCAATAAACACTAATTGAGCTGGCCATACTTTTTCTGTACCAGGAATCTCTTTAAAAATAAATGTACCGTCTTCTTGTTTTATTTTTTCCATCGAGATGGTATGAAGTTCTTTAAGATTTCCTTGTTCATCTTTTACGATTTTTTTCGTTTGAATTCCATACTGTCTTGGATCTTCTCCGAATTTCTTTTCTGCTTCTTCATAAGCATATTCTAACGTGAAAATGTTTGGAGAAGCCGGCCACATATTATCACTAGTTCGCATTATTCCTAATTTTGGATGTTTACCGAATTGAACGACGCTTTTACATTTTTGGCGAAGTGCTGTTGCTACACAATCGGCACCTGTGTCTCCTCCACCAATAACTATTACATCTTTACCTTCAGCAGAAATAAAATTATTATCTTTGAAATTAGAGTCTAATAGACTTTTTGTGACACCAGATAAATAATCCATTGCTAAATGTACTCCCTTAGCCTCTCTACCTTCCATGACTAAATCTCTTTGCTTTTGGGCGCCTGTACATAAAATAACTGCGTCAAAATGTTCACGGAGTTCTTTTTCTGTAATGTCTTTTCCTACTTCAGTATTTGTAATAAAATCAATACCTTCTTGTGTTAGTAACTTAACACGTCTTTCTACATCTTTCTTTTCTAGTTTCATATTTGGAATTCCGTACATTAATAATCCACCTGGTCGATCTGCTCGTTCAAATACTGTAACCGAATGACCAGCTTGGTTTAATTGATCTGCACTTGCAAGTCCAGCTGGACCAGATCCAATGATAGCTACTCTTTTCCCAGTTCTTTTTTTAGGAATACGAGGCATAATCCAACCATTTTCAAATCCTTTATCAATGATTGTTTTTTCTATATTTTTTATTGTAACTGCCGGGTCTGATATTGCTAATGTACAAGAACCTTCACAAGGTGCCGGACAAGCACTTCCCGTAAATTCTGGAAAGTTATTTGTTTTCATTAAGCGATCTAGAGCTTCTTTCCATCTGCCTTTATAAACAAGATCATTCCATTCTGGAATTAAATTGTGAATTGGGCATCCCGATGTGCTTCCTGCAATTTCCATTCCTATATGGCAGAATGGAGTAGCACAATCCATACATCTTGCTCCCTGTCTTGATAATACTTCGTCAGTAAAAGGAGCAGAATATTTTTTGAAATCATTTAATCGGGAAAGCGGATTTCTTTCTTCCGCTTCCTCCCTTTTGAATTCCATGAATCCTGTTGCTTTTCCCATCTTATTCTCTCCCTTCTACTGAACTGCCACCGTTACTTTAGTAGTTTGTTTTTTTTTGCTTTGTTTTGAATTGTTTTCAAATGCTTTCATGATTGCATCTTCTTCCGATAAACCATTTGTTAAGCCATTTTGTATACTTGTAATCATTCGTTTGTAGTCTTTTGGAATTACTTTAATGAATTGTTTTACATATTTATTCCAATTATCAAGTATTTGACTAGCGATAATACTTTCTGTTTCCTCAACGTGATTTTGGATTAACCCTTTAAGTTTTTCTATTTCTTCACGATTTTCTATTGCTTCAAATGAAATCATTTCTTTATTGCATAAGTGTTGGAAGTGGTCTTTATTACTTGCTAATACATAAGCTACTCCACCTGACATCCCAGCAGCAAAGTTCTTCCCAACATCACCTAAAATAACTACTTCTCCACCTGTCATATACTCTAAGCCGTGGTCTCCTATCCCTTCAACTACAATACTTGCACCACTGTTTCGAACAGCAAATCGTTCTCCAGCTTTTCCATTCACATATGCTTCTCCACTAGTTGCTCCATAAAAAGCTACATTTCCGATAATTACATTATCTTTAGCTACAAAAGAGTCGCTATTTGGAGCTTTCGCTACAATTTTCCCTCCAGAAAGTCCTTTTCCAATATAATCATTCGCATCACCAGTTAAATACATGCTCATTCCTTTCGGGATAAATGCTCCGAAGCTCTGACCTGCAGATCCTGTGAAATGAAGATTAATTGTATTTTCAGGCAATCCTGCTTCCCCATATTTTTTAGATATTTCACTACCTACAATCGTACCTGTTACACGATTAGTATTTTTAATGTGGTAGTGTAAGTCAATGGTTTCTCCATTCTCAATAGCCTTTTCAACAGCTGGCAATATTTTTGTAATATCCATGCTCTCGTCGATTTTGTGGTTTTGTGGTGTTTGGTATGTTCTTGGTCCTTCTACTTGATAAAGCAATTTGGATAAGTCCAAATTATTTGCTTTCCAATGTGTTTTTGCTCTATCACTGATTGTAAGTACATCTGTTCTTCCTACCATTTCTTCCACTGTACGGAATCCTAATTGTGCCATTAATTCACGAACTTCTTCTGCAACAAACCGCATAAAGTGAACGACGTGATCTGGATCACCAGCGAATTTATAGCGAAGTTCTGGATTTTGTGTTGCTATTCCAACAGGACATGTATCTAAGTGACAAGCACGCATCATTACACAACCTAAGACAATTAGTGGA
>DATMFU010000375.1:0-10518 GCA_035556015.1 Niallia sp.
AGATGAAAAGATTACACAATTAATAGATGGTAACAATAAGACTAATACATTCGCTCTACTTTTTATTGACATAGATAACTTTAAAGAGATTAATGATACGTATGGTCATAAATATGGGGACATTGCCCTTAAATTAATTGCCTCTAGAATAAAAAGATCCATTAGAGAAAATGACTTTTTATGCAGGTTCGGTGGCGATGAATTCATACTATTAGTGGAAGGAATACAGGAACTAAACGACTTAAAGGGATATGCTAATAGACTAATGAAAATTTTTAAACATCCTTTTTGTATGGATACATATTCTTTATCCATTACTTGTAGTATGGGTATTAGTGTGTATCCAGATCACGGCAAAGATGAAGATATCCTCTTACAAAAAGCAGATAAAATAATGTATCAAACAAAACAACAAGGAAAAAATGGCTTTCTAATTACGAATGACGACAAATGATACAAAAGTTGCTATCACAAATATTCCATTGAAGAAATTCAGTCACAAAGCACTAGAAAAATTATCTTAAACGTATTTTGTAAAAATGGAGAAGGTTGAATCCTTTCCATATAAGGCTTTATCCTACTATTTTCATATAATATTTACCTGAAATAAAGGCTAACATATCTTACTATTGAAGGATTTTGTAGAAATGAATCGAAAAATAGTTGAAAAACATGTATAATAAATTATTAAGATAGTAGATTCTGAAAGAGGGAGGATCTTAAATAATGGAATGGACACTAGCCGTTTTGTTTATTGCTTCTGTTATTTTGCTAATTGCCTCATTGGCGAAAGCAAATAAAACTTCAAGGGCAGAACAACGTGAAAGAGATGTTATTCATCTTTCTGTCATGGAAGAAATTGCAGATTTGCAAAAACAAGTGCGTAATCTTGAGCTGGATATAGAAATATTAGAAAAAGAAGCAGGCTTACAAGTTGCTTTAAAGGACAGAAAAGTCTTGCGTGAAGTAATAGATTTGTATAGACGCAAATATTCTCTTGAAACAATTGCAGCTCAAAAGAAACTTACACAAGCAGAAGTGGAAGAAATGTTGTCTCCTTACTTACATGTGAAAGAGGAAAGGAGAAAAGTGGTACAATGAGACCTAGTATAATCACTAGTTTTGCAGCTGGATTACTTTTAGCCACTTCCGTTAGTGGAATTGTGTATTTCTCCACTAATGATAATTCAACTAAAGTAGACGCTGATGCGAAAGAAAATAAAATTGAAACTGTAGATGAGGAAGCGACAAAAACTCCTACAGTTGAAGAAATGAAAGAACTATTAATAAGCAGTGGCTATGTAGTACAAACAGCTGAAGAAGCAAAAAATGCGAAGGCTGATACTGAAAAGCAAGCAGAAGAAACAAAAAAAGATGAAGAACAAAAACAAAAAGAAGAAGAAGAGAAAAAAGACGAAGTTAAGACAGTCACTGTTACCGTGTCAAGCGGTATGACAAGCTATGATGTAGGAGATATTCTTCATAGCGAAAAGATTATTAAAGAATCTGCATTGAATTTTTCACAAAAGGTTGATAAGAAAGGCGTTGCCGAGTATTTGAAACTAGGATCCTTTAAAATTAGCAGTGATATGTCAACAGATGAAATAATTTCTACTATCTTTAAAAAGAGATAAATGGAAAGACCTTCGATAATAAATCGAGGGTCTTTTTGCAATGAAAAAAGATTAATTTTGTCCGTATTTTCATTGGATTTTCAGGTTATTCCTCCAATCTTTCTTTCTTTTCGTCACATAAGCTATAGAAAAGGAGGAATTCATATGCAAAACAATCGACCTCAAAGAAATAGAAAGAAAAAGGGATTCTGTTTACCAGGAGGGTATCGCTATTGCGGACCAGGATGCAGTGGACCTGGAGCTCCTATCAATTATGTTGATTCTTGCTGTAAAAGACATGATATGTGTGTTGCAAGATATGGAAGTTGTGCGTATTGTGATCAAAAATTAATAGATTGTGTAGAATCTAGAAAATCACAGAGAGGGAATGAAGGTAGTACCGCTCGTCTAATTTCAAATTTTATGAAATTACGTGTTGGATTAAATGGAAATCAACGATAAAAATGGACAAGTAACCAAAAATGCTTTTAGCTGGTTTATCCGTATCTACTATTTTTCTTCAAATGGCTTAATACTTACTAGAAAAAAAAATAAAGAGATCAAAAGACTGATCTCTTTATTTTTTCCATAGAACGTCAGATAGTTTGCTATTAAATAAATTTGTATCAATATTACATGTTTCTGCATCAATACCATATTGCCAACCATAAGAAAGTGAATCCTTAGGTGCATCTACTTTATACTCTTTTGGAGCTTTGCTATCCTGTGTAATACCTATATTAGGTGACGAAGACCAAAGATAAGTATCTTCCAATATAGCTCCATTTTCTTCAACTGCCTTATTATATGCTGCTGTTAATGAGCTATCACTATCAAATGACCCATAAATAGCAGGTGTATAGTTAGAATCACTAATTTCATCAAACCATCCTTGGATAAAGGAGGCATCAACTGGATACGTTGGTTCAATATCGACAAATAAAGCGACATTCTTTGGAACTCCTAAATCATTTGCTAAGTTAATAGCCTCTTTGGCTTGATTTACTCCATTATCGTATCCTGTAGCATCTGTGAATCCATTATAGACTAGTAGAAGCTCTGCATCATTTGAATGAATAGTTTCCACTTGTTCTTTTGTTAGACCAGCTGAAACACCATCATTTGTGCCCAAATAGCGAGCCACAATTTTGGGATCTCCAAAGTTGTCACGAACACATGCAAAAAATTCTTCTGTTGTTTCACTTGCTGAATCTATCCCCCAAAGATAAGAAGTTTCCTCTTTCGAATCATTATTAGAAGAGTTTTTATCAGAGTTGCTATTATTCGATTTTACTTCTTCCTTTGATTGATCACTATCTTCTTTTTTTGTATCTTTATCTAGTTTTTGACTGGATGTATTTATTTCATTTGCTACATCAACATGTACTTGCAATGCAAAATCATTTAATAGATCGTTCACTATTTCACTTTTACCATTAGACAGAATTTCATTATTAATGTTATTATCCACTGTTCCTTTTACATTACCTTTTAATAAATTCTCTATCGCATTATTGATGGTAATACTGACTTCATCTTCAGCTTTATTATGGATATCATTTTTAATGAAGGCATCTTTATCACTTACATCACTGGTTACTTTGTTTTCTACAGAAGCTTCTGAATCGCCACGAATAATATTTTGAATATTGTTTGTTACAGAAATATTAACATCTCCGCTTGCTTCCGTGCTAGTTTCTGTTTTAGTCTTACTCGTTGATGTTGTAGAGCTTTTTTCAGCATCAACATTGTTTAATTGTAGAAGAAAGAAGGTCGTTATTCCAGATAATAAAATCAAGAAAGTTGCTGCTGCAATAAGAAAGTATTTTTTCCAGTTCATTCTGTCACACCTTTCCTAATTTGCTTTTACATCGTATGCAAATCAGGAAAGAGATGTGTGGGCTTAGGTAAATAGAGGTTGAGATTTAGGAAGATACATAACAAAAGACATTATCTTCTTTTTTTCTTTTTATCATCTACAAATACCGTTTTTTTCACTTTTTCAAGTTGAACATATACATGATACGTATCTTCTTTCGCCTGAACGACAGATAGTATTTTACCTTTTTTTCCTTTAATTTTAATCTCTTGTTCAACAGATGGAATTTCTTTTCTTAATTGACTTAACACAATCGCACTATCTTCGTAAAAATGAATAGTTACCATTTACTTAACCATTCCTCCTTGATTTAGTTTCATAAATCTACTATAAAACTATTGAGGTTAAACCGATTTTAGAACGATTTTCATTAGGAAATAGAGAAATGACACAGATTTACACTTTTTAGGTATAATAGAAGACAAATCTTTCAATTTTTTATATACTTTCTCAAAGAACATAAGATGATGCTAGATTACATAAGAAAGAGACGAATGGTGGACATAAACAATGAATATTAATATTGAAAAGGTTATCGTACCAACAAATACTTTAATTAAGCATTTAAACAAATGGGAGAATAATCCGAATCTAGTTCCCATGATCCGACCTAGCAAAAGCAAAGAAGAACAAGCATTAAAACACTGTATAACAAAAGAAGAATTAACTTCTCGCTTGAAAAATTTACATATGTATACCATCTCAGTAGGTAATACCTTAGTTGGAGAAATGAATTATATGATTGATCCTGCTCATTTATATAAAAAAGAAAAAGGTACTGCATGGATAGGCATTACGATTGGAGAGAAAGAGGCAAGAGGTAAGGGGGTTGGTGCTGTTGCGTTAACTTTTTTAGAGAAAGAAATAAAGAACGCAGGGATAACAAGAATTGAATTAGGGGTATTTTCATTTAATACTAACGCTAAGAAGCTTTATGAAAAACTAGGTTATAAAGAAATTGGTGTTAATAAGGAATTCACCTATTATCAAGAGAAAATGTGGGATGATATTCGCATGGAAAAATATCTCTAGCCATATAAAAAAAGAATCTAGGATAAAAAACTATCCTTAGATTCTTTATTAATATTGTCGATAAACATAAGGATCTTTTGGTTCAGCAATGGATTTCCATTCTGTTACATGAAGAATAGGAAGGGTTTTTTTATAAGACTGATAGTATAGGGAATCAAGTGTGCCTGTTACTTCTAACCATTGATCATTATCCGTTTTAATATCTTCTGGAATAGAAAGGAGTATTCCATATACCCCTGAATCAGCAATACAATGGATAATCCCAAAACGTAATAAAAAGAGTTCATTCTTTGTTTGTTCATTCTCATGAAAGGTAAAACCGGTCAAAGTCACCGTTTTCCCTAAGAATTGCCCTGGATAATTATAAATCGTTTCTAAGTCATTTAAGAAGTTATCCTCTTGTAAGGTAATTGTTTCTTTGTTGGCTAGCTTTTCTAAGCCTTTATCCATTAATTCAGCATAACCTTCTTTTCCATAATAACTACTTGTGTTTGGTTGTAGAAACTGTCGTTGGCTATATTCATCTCCTTCATCATAAACAGGAAAATAGAGCCCTTTTTTGGCGACTATATTGGAATCGAGTGTAGCAACAGGGAAAAAGAGACCAGTAAACACCGGAAGAAGGAGTATACCAAAGGTAAAAGTTCGTTTCCACCATGTGTTTTCTTCATTTGCGTGATTATGACCACAATGATCGCAGCTTGAGTGGTGATTATGATCATTTTTCTCTTTTTTCATATAGTTATAGATACATATGATGGTAAATGCTATAAATATATAGATGGCCATTTCAGATATATAGGAATATTTCATATTGATATATTTAGAAATGTCACCTGTCGCATGAAGATGTAAAAACAAATAGGTAAAACCTATTAGAATAAATATCCGGAACATGCTAAGACTCCTTTATACAAATAATGTTACAACTAACACAGTAATAGTGATGATAGCTGTAAGCTTCCATACGAATTTTGACTTAAATGTACTTAACAACATAAAGGTATTCTTAATATCTAGCATAGGCCCAAAGACAAGGAAAGCAAGTATTGCTCCTTCTGAAAAGCTTGTACGAAAACTTGATGCGATAAAAGCATCTGCTTGAGAACATAAACTTAACAAATATGCTAGACCCATCATAACGATATGGGAAGAGAGTGGTCCACTACCTATCGTAACCAAGGTAGATGTTTTAATAAGTGTTTGAACAGCAGCAGCTATTAAAGAACCGAACACAAGAAACTTCCCAACAGAGAAAAACTCATCTATTGAATGGCTAAGCAACTCACTTATTTTTTCTTTCATTGAGTGGGAGTGAGAGTGCTCTGGTCTATTGTTTCTTAATGGTGATTCCTTTACAAACAACTTAAGTAAAATACCTACAATAAAGGAGGTTAGTAACGCGAATCCTGCTCGGTAAAGCACCATCTTCCAACTGTTTCCAAAGGCAATATAAGTGGATGACAACACAATCGGATTAATAATTGGTCCTGCTAACATAAAGGCCATTGCTGCAGGAAGAGGAACACCTTTAAGCATTAGCCTTCTAGTAATTGGAACAATTCCACATTCACATGCAGGGATTATACTCCCTAAAACAGAAGCGAAGAGTACAGATAAAACAGTACTTTTCGGCATAATTTTTGCAATAAATTCTTCTGAAATAAAGATCTGAATAACACTAGAAATGATTACGCCAATTAATATAAAGGGAAGTGCTTCAATTACTATACTGATAAAAATTGTATTCATTTGTAGTAATGTTTCTGTATTCAAAAATTAACACCTACCTATCATTCAATCACAACAAATAACAATTATAATAGAAAGAGATGAAAAAGTGATGAAAAAGGAAAAAGTCCTAATAAAAAAACTATTCTCTAAAATGCACTAGTTCCATTTGCATTCCGAGAATAGTTTTCTATCGTTTAGTAATTATACACCAGGGAACCAGCCTGGAGAGGAAACAATTGCATTCCAAAGAGGATCTGGAACGACTAATTCTTTTTGTTTATCTTTATCTAGTTCTGTGATAATTTTATCTTCTTTTCCTTCTTGTACTTTTTCTACCCAATCAGGATCTATTATTAATTCTCGACCAAGAGCTAGCAATGTAATATCTGTTTCAAATGCTTTTATTGCATCTTCAGCAGTATAGATGCTACCTACTCCAATAAGAGGAACTCGATTATTAATTCTCTCTAATATCCACTCTATACGTGTTTTATTAGCATCTGCTCCACGTCTTGGTTTAGACCAGAAATCATTAAGTGATACATGAAGATAGTCCAATTCCTTTTCTACCAATGCATCTAATAATGCAAAGGTATCTGTCATCGTGATACCTTTTTCTTCCGGTTCTTCTGGAGAGAATCGATAACCAACAATAAATGGTTCTTTCGCATATTCTCTTACAATTCTTTGTACTTCATTTACTACTGCAAGTGGAAAAGCGAGCCTTTTTTCTACGCTGCCGCCCCATTCATCATCTCTTAAATTGGTGTGTCCAGAGAAAAATTGTTGAATTAAATAGCCATTCGCTCCATGAATTTCAACACCATCATAACCAGCTTCAATAGCTCGTCGTGTTGTTTGCCCATAAGCAGCAATTATGTCTAGTATTTCTTCATTTGTTAATGGTCGAGGAGTTGGCAGATGTTCCATTGCAACATCACTCGCACTTACTAATTCACCATTAGGTACTAGGTTAGGAGGACAAGCACGACCACCATGGAATATTTGTAAGACAGCTTTTGCACCTTCGCTTTTAATAGCGGAAGCAAGGGAACGTAAACTTGGAATCATCTCATCTGTGTGACCAGCAAATTCACCAGGAAAACCTTTCCCGTTATCAGTTATATAAGTACAAGCAGTTATTACCATGCTAACACCTTTAGATCTGCGTGCGTAATAGTCTAGTTCTGCTTGCGAAACAGTTCCATCACTGTTAGAGGAAAAGTTTGTCATAGGGGCCATAACAAGGCGGTTTTTCAACTCCACTTTATTAGATAAAAGGAGCGGGTTAAACAGCTTTTCATTTTTTTGCTTCATTTTATTTTCCTCCATTCAATAGTAGTAGATACATTTTGTAATATTATGCTTTGATAATGTGATAGTCAAATAATTGGATTGTAAAACCTAGAAGAGAAGGGCAATTTTATGTAACGTACAACAGTTCTTTCCACATAATGAGGTGAAGATATAAATAAGAAGTGATTATTAGTTATAGAAAAGGAGTAAATGGACCTAGTACACTATTAGCGATCGCTTCCAAGAGTGAATGATGAAGTAATATAAACTCAAATTATTATTTTACAAAACTTTAAAACAAAGATTTTTTTCTTACAACCCATTTATAAATAGCAGTATTATATAATGTAAAACCTAAATCTAGTTCTTCGTATGTTGTAAAAAACACTATTTATAACAACTGATAATTAATTATTTTAGTATATCTGTTACTTTCATGAAGAATATAATTAAGAATACGCGAAAAATGTCGATATAAGTCGAAGGGTGTGTGAATTTTTTGATTCTCAGACTTGATTTTTGGTAACCAAATTGTAAGTTTAATTAAAGGAGAAGTAATATGGATTATATTCGGTCAGCATTGACGAAAACAAAACCTGTTTTGCATGCTATTGAAGAACTAGCACAGACATTACATAAGGATCCAGCACTTGTATTATTTTTTACAAGTACTGCCTATTCATTTGAGGAATTAACTACTCAATTTGTAAAAAAGTATCCGAATGCACAAATTGTTGGTGTAACAACAACAGGAGAAATCGGACCATTTGGATTTGATGAATTTAGCGTAAGTGTACAAAGTTATTCTCATCAAATTGGTAAAATAAAAGCATCTCTTATAAACGATATTGTAAAATATCCTATTTTTGAACGGAATAATATTATAGATGCAGCCAAAACAGTTGGTATTAATACACAGTCTACATCAATAGAAAAGGAAGGATTAGCATTTGTCTTCCCAGTAGGACTAAAAGCCGCAGAAGAAAAAATGTTATCCGTCATAAATTCAATCTTTACCCATGATGGATTCCCGGTCTTTGGTGGAACAGCAGGCGATGATGCAAAATTCGAAACTACTTTTGTTAGTGTTAATGGCCAAATCACGTCGACTGGTGGTGCAGTTATATTTATGAAACCCACTATCGATTTTTACATTCTAAAAGAAAATAACTTTAATAGCACTGGAAAAAAGTTAAAAATTACAAAAGCAGACCCAGAAAAAAGGATTGTGTATGAAATGGATGGTCGTCCAGCAGCACAAGCATATGCTAATGCCATTAATGTTCCCACACATGACCTTGCCAAACATTGGGCATTACATCCATTAGGTAGAAAGTTTAGTAATGATTTCTACAATGCTTCACCATTTGAAGTGAAACCATCGGGAGCTATAGAGTTTTATTGCCAAGTGTATGAAGGGACTATTCTTGATGTGTTACAACCACGAGATGCAGTAAAGGTAATGGAAAATACGATAGACCAATTTTCCAATCATTTTGGTGAATTATATGGCGTATTAACTTGTAATTGTATTTTACGAAAGTTGCAGTTTAAACAAGAGCATTTATTTCAAACGTTAAATGACCGTTTAAAGCAATTACCGAATCTATGTGGTTTCTCTAGTTATGGAGAACAACTAAATAAATCACAATTGAATCAAACCATGTTACTAATAGGTTTTGGTAAGCAAAGAACGGAGTGAAAAGCATGTTAAAATTTTTTATGAAAGACAATATAGTGGAACAAGTTCATAAAGAGGTAACAGAATTATCAGCAGTAGAGCGTGAAAAGGTCATTTCAAGTTTAGAAGAACTACTATCATTATTAAATAATGCAAGTGCTAAAAATGCAGAAGGTGATAGCATTTTTATGGAGCATATTACTGCTATTGAAAATTCGATTGGGAAGGATCAGGTCGTCCTACAATCTACTTATGAAAGTTCACAAGTGATCGTTCAAGAAACCGAAGAAATTCAACAAATTACGGAATCTGTTGAGTCCCAAGTTCAAAACAATCGCAAGCTTATCCAAGAAGGTAGTAATCAAATGAATCATTTATCGGACCATATGGATAACGTCCTTGCTATTTTTGAAAATGTTGGTCTATCCATTCAAGAATTACAGCAAGAAACAAAAGAAATTATGGATTTTGCCAAGTTAATCGGTGCAATAGCAGATCAAACCAATTTATTAGCTTTAAATGCATCGATTGAGGCAGCCCGAGCCGGTGAACATGGTAAAGGTTTTGCCGTTGTTGCCTCTGAAGTACGTAAGCTAGCAGAACAAAGTAAAAATGCACTGGATCAAATTAACGGGAAAGTTTCCAGCATTATGACCCATATGGAGAGTGTTGTTGTTAAAGTGAAAAAAGAACAACAAACCGTTGAAAAAACGCACAAATTGTCATCTGTAACAAAAGAATACTTTGAACGTATCGAGGAATCAGAACAAGGTCTCGCTGAAAATATGGGAACCATTCAACAAGCTACAGAACAAACCCTACAAGCAGTCATGGAGTTTGAACGTTTATTACAACAAATGGTAAAATCTGCCCAAAACTCAATGAATGGTATTAAAACGTTATACGATTTCAGCGAAAAGAAATCGTATAATGCAAATGATATTGTTTCCTATATTATCCAAATTAGGGATTTAGTCAAAGCATTGAAGAATAATAAATTATGATAGAAGTACGAAAAGTGCGCATTTTGCAGTACAGAACAAAGATATTGTGAAAATAGGAAGAAACCGAGCCAATATATTTGGTTCGGTTTTTTAAATAGGGAAGAAATAGGATTACAATAAAAAAACCGCTCCGTTAAAATGAACTGCTCCCCAATTGTTAGACACATCTAACAATTGGAGGTGCAGTTTTTATATGGCTAAATTTACAGCTGAGAAGAAATTACAAGCAGTTTTGAGATACTTGAACGGTAATGAAAGTTTCAAAGTAATTGCTCAATC
>DATMFU010000376.1:0-3779 GCA_035556015.1 Niallia sp.
TCTAGGTTTCCGTTTCGGTCCATTTTGAATTTGGTTGGGCGTTCGTCTTCGTCTAGTAGTACTAATTTTCTGGCTCGGTTCATTATTTTCATGAGTGTTTCGTAGTCTTCTTGCATTATTTCTGAGTTATTTTCTAGATGATGAATTTTATCTTCCAATTCTTTATTCCGACTTTTTAAGGTTGCTAGTTCACGTTTTAATCTTTCATTCTCACTTTTTAGTATATCTAGTTGTATTGGGGTATTTCGTAAATTATTTAAGTAGGAAAGAACGATATCTAAATCAATATTTCCACTACTATTACGTTGATAAGTACTTTGTTGAATAGTACTTGTTGGTATGCTTATGGAATCCATTGTTTTTTCTTGCATTAAATCATTATTCACAATCTCTTCTTCTTGTGAACTAGTAACATCCATTCTTGGTGTTTCGGTTTCACTAGAGTTCATTACAGGCATATCCATAGAACCTATTTCCATGTTAGTGGAAACAGTAAGGGGGTCTAAATCAAAATCATCTATCGTTGGTACTGGTGGCGAATATAATAATTTTTTCTTTCCACCTTGTTCTTTTCCTAATATACGCTGTCTTTGCTTACGTTGCTTTTTAGCTAGTTGGAGCGCCTTTTCATATTGATGGCGAACAACTGCATTCCAGCGAAATCCACAGGCAGCAGATGTTCTATTTAATTTATCCCCAACTTCTTCGAATGCATTCAATTGAGTACTGCCTTCTCGTACATGTCGTAATACAGTTTCAGCTAATAATAAATCATTTTCTTCTGACCATGCATCTTGTCTAATTTTCATTCATAGCTCAACTCCCAATTCTAACAATAAGTAAATATTTCTAATACCATCTTTTCCAGAAGACATTATATTTATACAAGGAAATACAAGGATAGTAGATTTTTTTATAGATTAGAAAAAAACAAACTTATTGGTTAAAGAGGATTATGCATAAGGTAATGTTATTGAGTATTATATAAATGAATTTTTCACATCTTGTTCACTTATTGGAAGGATGCATTTAATTTAGGATGGTTAGTTAATAAATCATTTTTCATATGGCGATTAGGTGTTTTAATCCTTATAAACTAGGAAAGATTACATATAATTTGTCATTAGTTTGTATCTTGCAATGCTAGGGGAGAAGGGGTAAAATACCATATAGTAACAAGAGAATAATGTCGATATTTTTCGAAAGGCGTTTACTAGCAGATTGAAAAACATCAGGAAAATAGTGGCTTTTCGAAAGGAACTTTTGAAATGAAACTTATCGATATAAAAATAAATGGAAAGCTTTAGATAGAAAGGGTTGTACCAGTAATGGCAAACGAATTCCGTGTTTGCGACGATTGTCAGGCAGTTAACTTAAAAACGTTAATTCCATGTTTAAAGCAGATTGATCCCGAAGCCAAAATAGAAATAGGTTGTCAGTCTTATTGCGGACCGGGTCGTAAGAAGACATTTGCTTTTGTTAATAATCGTCCACTAGCTGCATTAACAGAAGAAGAACTAATGGATAAAATTAATGCTAAATTAAAGAAGTAATAGCGATATTATTGTTTAACAGAACAGAGGAGTTTCTAATAGATAGTTATTTTATGGAGAGAATTGTATCTCCTTTTAAAATGCCTATAAGGAACCCTCTTTTTCTGTCTTTAGAATATGGATAATCGTAGAATGTTTAGGGGTATTTAAAATATTGAAGTACATGGAAAGAGAGGAAAACTATGCCATATTCTATGGAGAAATTAAATGAAGAAAAAGTGTTTAAAGATCCTGTCCATCGTTATGTACATGTCCGTGATCGCGTAATATGGGATCTAATTGGAACAAAAGAATTCCAACGTTTAAGGAGAATTAAGCAGCTCGGGACTACTTATCTCACTTTTCATGGAGCCGAACATAGTAGATTTAATCATTCTCTAGGAGTATATGAAATTGTAAGAAGAATAGTGGATGATGTTTTTGAAGGAAGAGAAGAGTGGAATAATAGCCAAAGATTACTATCTCTATGTGCTGCACTCTTACATGATTTAGGTCATGGTCCTTTTTCTCATTCTTTTGAAAAGGTATTTGATCTTGACCATGAAGAGTTTACGCAGAAAATTATCTTAGGAAATACGGAAGTTAATCAAGTATTAACAAGAGTGGAAAAGGATTTCCCTAAGAAAGTAGCAGAAGTTATTGCAAAAACTTCGAAAGAAAAATTAGTGGTAAGTTTAATATCCAGTCAGATTGATGCAGACCGAATGGATTATTTATTAAGAGATGCTTATTTTACTGGTGTTAGCTATGGGAACTTCGATATGGAGCGAATTTTACGAGTTATGCGTCCTAGAGAAGATCAGGCAGTGATTAAAAAAAGTGGAATGCATGCGGTAGAGGATTATATTATGAGTCGCTACCAAATGTACTGGCAAGTTTACTTCCATCCAGTAACAAGAAGTGCGGAAGTAATACTTACAAAAATTCTTCATAGAGCGAAGTATTTGCATGGACAGTTCTACGCCTTTAAATACCATCCAATTCATTTTTATTCACTTTTTGAGGAAGAGATAAGCTTAGAAGATTATTTAAAATTAGATGAGTCAATCATTCTCTATTATTTTCAAATGTGGCAAGAAGAAGACGATGCTATTTTAAAAGACCTTTGCCTTCGTTTTATGAATAGAAACCTTTTTAAATATGTAGAGTTTGATCCGGCAAAAGAATATAAGAAACTACAAGATTTATCTGTATTGTTCCAGAAGGCTGGGTTAGACCCTGAATATTATTTAGTAGTAGATTCATCTTCAGATCTTCCGTATGACTTCTACCGTCCAGGCGAAGAAGAAGAACGATTGCCAATCCATTTATTAATGAAAAATGGTGAAATAAGAGAACTGTCAAGAGAATCAGAAATTGTAGATAGTATATCAGGTAAAAGAAGAACGGATCATAAATTATATTTCCCAAAGGACATTTTAAAGAATGATAGTTCAAAAGGGAAAATAAAAAAACAAATTCGCGAATTATTGGATATTTAAACACGAATCTCTTTTGATATAGGTTGTAAGAAATAGAATGAAGAGAATCAATATATATGATTGACCACTTTTTAGGTGCTTACTGTAATCTTAGATGAGACTTCTTTGAAGAAAGAGCATCTTTACGGCAATCAATCTACTTGTTTAAACATTCATGTTTATGAACATGTGCCTAGGATTAAAAGGAGTAGGAGATGACTAATTTTGTTAAAAGATCATGCCAAAGTAATGAATGCAATTGCTACTTCTGGTGAAATTATTGGACGGAAAAAGCTTCAGAAAATGATTTATATCGCTAAAAAACTAGATTTTCCTTTTCATGAAAAATATCAATTTCATTTTTTTGGACCGTATTCAGAGGAATTAACTTTAAGAGTAGAAGAGTTATGTAATATGGGATTCCTAAATGAGATTAAAGAAAAAAAAGGTGGGTACTTTCAATATCGCTATACACTTACTGATAGCGGAAAAGAGTTCCTCTCTCTCAATGAAGTAGATATGCCTAATTTATCTCCTTGCTTAGAAGATATGAATGGACAAAGTTCTAGATTTCTTGAACTCGTTTCTACCGTTCTATTCTTTGATAATTTGCCAAAAGAGGAAGTAACGGAGAAAGTCTTTACTTTGAAGGCTAAACAGAAATATACAAATGAAGAGATTGAAATGGCATATGCCTATATTGAAGCGTTGAAAGTTAAAACAAAACATTAATGAAAGGAAGGACAGCCGATTGTAAGGATTGAAT
>DATMFU010000377.1:0-3361 GCA_035556015.1 Niallia sp.
CGATTTCCTCTAACTTTTTTAATAGTAAATTTTCGGCACGTAATCGTTCATTCTCACGTTCCATCTGTTGGATTTTTAAGCGTAGCTCATCTTCTGGTGTACGTTCTTCTATTGGTTTTAATCGCCCACGACGATCTTGAAGAGCTTCTTCGCCACCGTCTTCAAACTTACGTACCCATTGATACACTTGTTGGTAAGATACTTCATATTTCGCTGCCATTTCTTGATAATTCTTTTCGTTCGCTAGGCAAGCTTTGGCGATTTCAATGCGTTCTTCTACTGTCGTTTTTCTTCCTTTAGTCATAGTTTTGCTCATTCCTTTACCCGAATCTTTTAATTCACTATGACTAGTATAAATTTTTAACCACGTATTGAAAACGGATAAACTACTAATTCCATATTTAGCTAGAATATCAAATTGAGAATAGTTTCCTGATAAATAATCTTCGACAGCGTGTTGCTTCAAATCTTTTGAATATACCTTATTTTTCACAGGACGGACTAATGCTTCTACGCCCCCATGTTTATAAATAGCGCGCCAAACTTGTAGATTCTTCGTAGTAACCGAAAACATCGTACATACTTTTTGAAGTGTATAGCCCTGCTCTAAATATTGAAGTGCTAGTAATTTTATATTTGGCGAAAACGATTTTTTAGGCATGAAAACTCCCCATTAGATAAACAGATTTTATTTTTTAATCTGTCTACCTAATGGGGAGCATATCATAATTGAGAAATTAGACTTTTATACATTTAGTAATTTTTAATTCAATGATTGATTTGAGTTCTTAAGATAGTGAAATAGTGTTTATCTTATGAAATATGATTAAAGGATTTTTTTGGTGTAATTTGGATGTTGTCATTTTTGTTGTACCAAAGCTGCCGGAGATTATCTGCGGGTGTTAGAATACCATTTCTTTTACCATATATTAGGCAAGTGGCGATCAATGCACGTTTGTCTCTTTTTTAGCAGTCCCAATCTTTTATTTGAGAGTGTTTTTTAGAGTTATCTGTATATTTTGTAAAGCCTTTGTTACTTTAAGTGAATAAAATTAAAATATTATCACTACTAACCTGCGTAGCGCATTTGAATAGCTAATACGTCGCTAAAGCAAGTAGGTATTATTGTTGATTAAACGGATTAACCAAATGATATTTTGCTCAACAATTAGGGGGTTCTTGAATAAGAAAAGTGCTTCAATTATATGGCCATTTAAATAAATAAGGGACCAGTAATCGTATTAAGGTTTAATTAGTAATAACGGTTATAAGGGCAGGGCTTTTTTGTTGTAAAAATATCGTTAATCACGATATAATCGTTTCGGACGATTAAGATAGGAGTGCAAATAATGATTCAAGATATAAACAAATACTTTACTGACATTTATTTTAATTTACATCCCACTCAAGAAGAAGTAATTTCACATCAAAGTGTCCGTATCTTACAGATTATTCAGAAACAGCAATATGTCTTGATTCGTGATATTGCTGAGCAATTATCAATTTCACACAATACAGCATCGGAACATGTGAAAAAATTAGTAAGTAATGGGTGGTTATATAAAGAGAGGTCGGATGAAGATCAACGAAAAGTATATTTGCATTTAACAGACGAAGGATCAGTAATAATGAAGAAGAATACAGAACTAGATGAAAATAAGCTCCAAGTTGCACTTAGTAGGTTGTCAACTAATGAAAGAAAGAAAATAGTAGAAGCATTTCGGCTTTTAAGTGAGGCATCAAAATAAATGTATTTGTTAATAAAAATTATAAGTTCAGCAGCCATTATTGGTATCGTTACGGAATTGGCAAGACGGTACCCTGTATATGGAGGAATTATAGCTGCCCTACCGTTAATTAGTATATTAAGTATTATTTGGTTAACAATTCAGGGAGAAACTGCTCAAAACATCAATAAATTTACACTCAGCGTTCTAGCAGGATTTCCAGCAACGATGTTCATGCTGTTTGTGATTTATTTCGCGTTGAAGCAATCTGTTCATTTAGCGCTAGCGATTTCACTAGGAGTAGTTGCTTGGGGAATATTTTTACTTGCTCAAAAATATATAATGGCAACATTTGTTTCGTAAAAAATTCTATACGGTTTGAGCCATTATTATTCAACTATCGGGCGCAATTATTGAAAAGAAATTTCGCTTTTTAAGTAATGAATATTGGGATGAAATATAATAAACAAGCCGATTCAATCTAAATTTGAAAAGGCTTGTTTTTTTTCTTTAGTTTCAGTGACGCTAGATAGCGATTAACCGAATATCAAAGTAGAATTTTTTCACTAATATATTACTGATAAAAATAATCTTTTTTAGCGTGTTGTTTTTCAGTTTCTGTTAATACCCGGCTTGTTTTTTCACCATTTTTCATAATAACTAGATTATTTTCTGATAATGTCACCGTACCATCTTCCGTACATTTTGTTAATAATTCACGTTTATTAAACACAGATTCTTCACTTTGCTCAATAATTTGTTGCGAGATTCGTAATTGATCCCAAGTCAAACTTTCTTTTATAAAACGATATGCTAATATAAATTGTTCGTCACGGTAACTACGTTTCATATATAGTTGATTATCAATTATTTTATATATACCATTTGTTGAATTTACTAGATCTCCGTTTAACGGTACAGGTACTAATGGAATATTGTTGCCAAAACCTGCATCGATTAAATATTCAACTCCTTTATGCTCTAATAAAATAATTGTATGAGTATAGCCTGTTTTTGAAAATGCTTGGCTTGATTCATCATAAATAACTGCAGAAATCAGGTTCACATTCAAATTATTCTCACGGAGTACCTCAAATAATAACGTATTTATTTCATAGCATAGTCCACCACGATGATTCGTTAAAAGCTTCTCAACAATTGTTTCTAACGAAAGTGGTTTTGTTGTTTTATCTATCACATCAAAATTTTCAAAAGGAATATATTTTGCGATATGGCGTAATATTACGGGCATATTTTCTATATCTATCGTCGTATTTTTTAACTCTATTCTTTGTAAAAAACGGTTTGTTAACATTGTTTCACCTATTCTAAGTTATATGTTTCAGCACAATTTAGTGCAAAATTTATAGAATAACCTCAATTTATTGTATACCTTTATTAACTATTCACTAACAGAAAAAATCTTCTGAATTTATGAAAGTTGAAAATGAGTATTGAATAAAAAATATAATTTTGGAATAATTAGAAAAAGTTGTTTTTGTCAACAATGAATTGAGCCAGAACGATCACTTCAAAAGTGAGCCACTTTAGGTAATACATCTCCCTTTAGGGGGAGGGTTTGGGTGTTTGGGGGTTTTGGCCCGGGGAGGGCCAAAACCCCCAAACACCTCGCG
>DATMFU010000378.1:0-9729 GCA_035556015.1 Niallia sp.
CCGGATCTAAATTTCCTTGTACTGTTTTTGTAATACCCATTTCTCTCGCTTCTTTAATTGGCAATCTCCAATCCAACCCTACTACATCAATTGGTAGATCGTTCCACTCAAGTGCCAAGTGACTTGCACCTACACCATGCATAATTAACGGAATATTTTCTGCCTTTAATTCTGAGAAGATTTTCTTCATAATAGGTTTTATAAATTGGCGATAATCAACCACATTTAATGTACCTACCCATGAATCAAAGATTTGAATAGCACTAGCACCTGCTTGAATTTGAGCCTTAACATATGTAATTACCATACTCCCAAGTTTCTCCATTAAAGCATCCCATGCTTCAGGATTACTATACATAAACGCTTTTGTTTTATGATAATTTTTAGAAGGGCCACCTTCAATCATATAACTAGCTAAAGTAAAAGGAGCACCCGAAAATCCAATTAGCGGAACAGATAATTGTTCTTTTGTAAGTAGTTCAATTGTATCTAATACATACTTAATATCTTGTTCAGGTTGTAACATACCAAGTTTCAATACATCCTCTAATGTCTGAATCGGCTCAGCTATTACTGGGCCAATACCTGATTTTATTTCTACATCAACACCAATAGCTGGGAGTGGCGTCATAATATCTTTATACAAAACAGCAGCATCAACATTGTATTGATCAACAGGTAACTTTGTAACATATGCACACAATTCTGGCTGATGGGTAATCTCAAACAAAGAATATTTTTCTTTAATTGCTCGGTATTCTGGTTGTGACCTTCCTGCCTGTCGCATATACCACACAGGAACATAATCAGTTCGTTCTCCTTTTGCTGCCCTTAGAAATGTATCGTTTATTTGTTTACTCATCATTCTTAATATGTCCACCTTTCAGGGGGTATATGTTCTTCTATTATTTTTATTCTACAGATTTTAATTATAATAATTATTAAATTATAATATTTATAATTAAATTGCAAGTAAAAAGTTGTCTTTTCATGAAAAAAGAATGTCTTTTTTCTTTAGACACTCTATAAATTATTACCTTTCCGTCATGGAAAATATTCGTTACTAAAACATATGATATATCAATAATATATATCTTTTTCACTACCTTTGCATAGCTAACATATGCATTTGTCACAAAATAGACGTTTTTTCGAGGGGAGAGAATAAATAAACTTCGTTTTTATTAGCAGAATACTTCATTTTTGTGTCTATTTGAGAACATACTATTGCTAATAAGAAATCTATCATACTATTTATGCTCAAAAAAAATCTTTCCCATTAGTCTCTTAACTCTATTTATAGTATGCTAAAAATATCATGATAAAGGAGGATATCGATGAATATTTACCTTACTAGTGGTACCTATGATTATTTATACAAAAAATATGAAAAGAAACTCTCTAGTGAAGTCATGCTTCTCATGCAAGAGACAGACAACGATCGGGCAATCCTTCTGCATGAAAGTTCTAGTCTTTCTATTTTTCAAGAACCTAGAATATATGAGGTGCTTTTTTCAAGGGGAATGTTACACAACAAAGGATTTGTAACATTGAATTATATTCCCGTCAGCGAGGAAAAGAAACCTATCTTTGAATATAATATAAAGGACTATTTACATTCATTAAATGAAAGTACTATACAGGCTATTCGCTTCCTTCGTCCTCGTAAAGGAGACATTTATATTATTTTTTGCTTATGGGAAGATAAAAGCCAGTATATTACATGGAAACATAATTCCAAAAATACGGATAGTCTTATTGGAAAAAATAGTGATCAAACTTGGAATAGTTCTCAACATTCTCTTTTTAACGGAAAACCGTATTTCATCTCCCTAACAATACCAGAGGAAAAAAAGCATTAATTTTTTCTATGCTTTATGCTTCAGGACTTAGAATAGTCACTTTCCTGAAGCTTTTTTATTTACGCTGCCCTTTAATAATTCCATTTCTATTAGCATAGACTGCCGCTTGCGTTCTATCTGCTACTCCTAACTTCGATAAAATATTACTAACATGTGTCTTTACTGTTTTGATTCCTATATATAACTCTTCACTAATTGCCTGGTTTGTCATTCCTTCTCCAAGACACATTAATACCTCGTATTCTCTTTCCGTTAAATCATCATGAGGTTTTTTTTCAACCCCTCGCAATTTTTTCATCATGATATTCGCCACTTTAGGTTCAATAACTGTTTCACCAGCATATGCTTTGTTTATCGTTTCTACAATTTGCTTAGCACTTGCTGTCTTTAATAGATAACTAAAAGCTCCTGCCTCAATTGCTGGAATAACTTGCGCTTCATCATAGAAGCTTGTAATAATGATAATCTTACATGATGGATATTGTTTTAATATGGTTTTAGTTGCATCTATTCCATTTCCATTCTCCATTAATAAATCCATTAACACTACATCTGGCTTATGATGAAGAATTAACTCAACTGCGGCATTACCGCTATTTGCCTCTCCCACTATTTCTATATTAGATTCTGTTGATAAATAGGAAATAATTCCTTTTCTCACCATATCATGATCGTCTACAACACATACTTTAATCATGTTCCTCCCCCTTTTTTGGAACTCTAATGTCAATATAAGAGCCTTCTCCAATTTTCGAACGAAATTCTATCACTCCACCAATTTCCTCACATCGTTCTCTCATTGTTTTTAACCCATAAGATGCTATTCTTTCTTTAGTAGGATCAAAGCCTTTGCCATTATCACTTATATGTAAAAATACATAGTTTTTCCGCTCTTCTAAAACAATTCGAACTTTTTCAGCGTGGGAATGGCGCAATACATTAGATAACGCTTCTTGAACAATTCGAAATAGATGCTCTTGTTCTGCCAATGTTAATTGTTCTATCTCATCGATACTAGCTGAAAAAGTAAGATTGGTTTTCTCTTTTAATTCATGTATTAATTTAAGTAATCCATCACATAAGGAATCATTACTCAGTTCAATTGGTCTAAGATGAAGCAACAATGCTCTCATTTCTCCTTGTGCTTTCCCTGAAATCATCATAATATCTTTTAGCTGCTCTCTTGCTAAACTTTGATCTGTATCAAAGACCCTATAAGCTGCAGAAGACATCATATTTAGAGCGAATAATTGCTGACTAACTACATCATGTAAGTCTCTAGCAAGCCTTTGCCTTTCTTCCATGACAGCAGAATGATGGGCGGTTTGACCTAATGTTAACTTTTCCTCTGCTAATCTTTGTAAGGAAGATATGAGTTCTTGTTGATTTTTGGAAAGTTGATGTAGTTCATTTTTTAAATCAAAGACCAACTCTTTTTTATCAATATTCATTTTACTTGGAATTTTCCCTCTTCTTAAAGAAGACACATACCATCCTATCTCATCCAACTGTTTCTTTAGCCAACTATTTATTTTCAATGCGAAATAAAATCCAACAACGATAATACTAACAAAGGAAATACATGCTATATAAAATGTGATTTTAGTAGAAAAGTGAGCATCTGGATTTAGATAAATATATAATTGCATGGCAATAAATAAAAATAGCGTACTAAATATACTGGTACCTATAACACTACCATAATAACTATAACGATGATGAACTTGTTTCAACTCACTTCCCCCCTAAACATTTTGGACAACAATATCCCCTATATTCGTATATAAGTAGAGTCTTACCTTTTTTACCGATTCCTCATAGTTAGGTGATTGAAATTCAAGGCTATTTCCTATTCCATCTTTAAATGAATCTAGCAAACGTACCTCTCCAACCTGGGCTTCTGCAGTAATACTAACAGCTAGGTCATCTGGAGTAATAATCTTTATATCTCCAATCCTTGCATGAATTTTTATTTCTATTTCCCGTTCTGGAATATATCCCTTACTAATATCTATATACACATCTCCTATTACATGGACAATTTTCATTGACTCTACCGGCCAATTTTCTGTGTCATATTTGACATCACCTAACCCAAACCTTAAGGACTTGGATTTTTTTTGTTCTTGTTCTCCATGATTATCTCTTTCGAATTCAATGGTAAATTTACCAGGCTTTAAAAGACCAAGAGCTATTAGGATGATAATTAATGGCCAAAGCTTCCAAAAATCAAGAAATCTAAATTCCAATAACTGAAAGCGATCCAAAATTAACAGAGAAGAAAATATGATAATAAATAGAGTAAAGAAATAATGCTCCTTTTTCTTTATGAAAATTTGAAAAAGAGAAAGAAGTCCATATAATAGAAGCAAAAATGGATATCCTACGACAAAAAGCTCATTTATTTCCAAGGAAATGACACCTAAATTGACAAGTAAGAGTATTACTCCTATTAATAGTAAAGTTATAGAAAACATAATTTTGAAAACGGAATGTCTCATATTTCCACCCTCTTTCTATATAGATAGTTGTCTTTTTACTCTATTGTACTATCACTCTTCCTTTTTTGGTTCATCCTTTTGATGTTTTTTTCTCCAACTGAAGGAGGAGATATTCAGAAATCGTTCATCTAATATCATGGATTACTCCATTAAACTCCTATATTTTTATCACCAATCATTTTGCCTTACATAATCTGTATTAAATCCAAATCCATGATAAATGCCTATCATCTGGTTTGGATAGAAAGGGGCAGTGTATGATGGGTATTGAATTAACAGCCTTGCATTGGATATATGTATTATTCATTATTTTCATCATCGGATTTATGGTGATGAGAAGAGATACTACCTTTATTTGTATTGTGGGAATCTTTTTACTAGCCATTACCGCTACTGGTTCTTTGAGTGCTTCTATTAGTAGTATTTTCAATAGTTTTATTTATGCTATTACAGAGTTGCTTCCAACTATTGTAGTTATCTCTATTATTGTGGCGATGAGTAAAATACTAACAAAAACAGGAATTAACGATGTCATGATTTCCCCCTTTTCAAAATTAATCCGTTCGCCTGGCTTAGCCTACTGGATTATCGGAATTGTAATGATGCTCATTTCTTTTTTCTTCTGGCCTTCACCTGCTGTAGCTCTAATAGGTGCCGTCCTATTACCTGTGGCATTGCGAGTTGGATTACCTGCAATAGCAGTAGCAATGGCGATGAACTTGTTTGGGCACGGAATAGCATTATCTGGAGATTACATTATACAAGCAGCTCCTAAACTCACTGCTGATGCGGCAGGAATTCCTGTCCAGGAGGTGATGCAAGCAAGTATCCCACTGGTTATCGTTATGGGGGCTGTGACAACTATATCAGCATTTTATTTTATTCGACGTGATATGAAACGAGGTACTTTAACCTTTTCAACTGGCGTTACGACTACTAATAAGTCAGATATTTTACCTGAAGTAAATAAAACGCTTTTATCGAAGACACAAAGAAGCATTTTTGCAGTTCTTATTCCCGTTTTATTTATACTAGATGTAGTTGCGATGTTTATGCTTAATCTTCAGGGTGGAGATGCGACAGCATTAGTTGGAGGAACTTCCATCTTCATTCTTGTATTGATTACCCTTGTGAGCTATAAAAATAAAGGATTAGAAAAGACCACTAGTTACTTAATAGAAGGATTTCAATTCGGCTTTAAAGTTTTTGGTCCTGTAATCCCAATAGCTGCCTTCTTTTATTTAGGTGATGCAGGATTTACTACTATTATTGGTGACACCCTACCTAAAGGTTCTCAAGGAATTGTCAATGACCTCGGTGTCGCTCTTGCTTCTGTTGTACCATTAACAAAAGAGATTGGTGCTGTTACACTTACAACAGTAGGAGTTATTACGGGACTTGATGGTTCTGGATTTTCTGGAATATCATTAGCAGGTTCCATTGCTGGTTTATTCGCACATGCCATCGGAACTGGTATTAGTACATTAACTGCCTTAGGGCAAATAGCTGCTATTTGGGTTGGTGGAGGTACATTAGTTCCTTGGGCTTTAATACCAGCTGCTGCTATATGTAAAGTTGATCCATTCGAATTAGCAAGAAGAAACCTATTACCTGTATGTATCGGCTTAGTTGCTACCACGATATTTGCCATTTTCCTTATATAAGAAAAAAGCGAGTAATGTTATACTCGCTTTTTCTCTCTTCTATTTAGTACTTCATGTAATGTTTCATATATAATGATCCAAATAAACAGCCATATTCCACCAATTAAATAGCCACCAATTACGTCTGTAGGATAATGAGCACCTAACACTATTCTGCTTATTCCTATTAATAAAATAAGAAGTAAGGCCACTCCTGCGAGTACTAGTTTTCTACTATTCCTTTTTATTTCTTTAGATAGAAGATGGGCAATAAATAAATATAAAAGCAATCCCACCATAGCATGGCCACTTGGAAAACTAAAGCTATCAGCATCTTCTAAACTTGCTGTTATCGGTCTAGGTCTTTCGATCACATCTTTTATCCAATTATTCATAATATTTCCAAGCCCTACACATAAAACAAAGGTAGCAATTCCTACAAAGTCTTTTGCTTTCCAAACTAACCAAATGATAAATAGTAGTGCTACTATTCCAATACCAATTTTAGTACCTAGATAGGAAATCCCTTCAAAGATTGAATGCATACTAGAAGGGAAAATAGTTTGTAAAAAGTCAATAATGACTGTATCAAAAGTTAATTCTCCTTCATTCGGAATAGCTATAAATGTGATAATTGTTAATAAAATAGTAAGTATGATGGCGCCCCACGCAGCTTTTGATTTTCTAATATCCATATAATCCTCCACAAAACAGTCTCTCGTCTTTCATTTAATCCTTATTTTAACAATTTTCCCTCAACTTTAGTAGACTTTTTCTTTTCTACTATTTTATATTCCCTGTCACGCAGAATTTCTCGAGAAAAAGTTTGTTTCTTAGTCACGCTCTGCCTAGTATATCAGGAAAGCCTATCGTCTTAAAATAACGCATTCTATAAACATGTAAAGCCGTCTCACCTAATTGATCAATAAGATTATAATTAGCAACAGCACCAACGGCAGCTCCAATTCCTGGAACTAATTGTAGCATCTTGGCTAGATCTATATAATCCCGATATTCTTGCTGAAGATCTTGCCAATTAATCTGAAGAACTTCTTCTTTCTTTTCTTCCCAGTTCTCCACTATCTCTATCATTTCTTTTCTCTTTTCCTCACTTGAAAAAGCAAGTTGAAAAATGTATAAAAGAAAAACTCTTTCTTCTACCTGATCCGTATCGAATCCATAGCAAATAGCTGCCTCCATTAAAAATTTCATTTTTATCGATAACAGTAATGGAAAATCAGCTAGACCTAAAAGGATTCCACCTGCCCCAGTTCCAGCTCCCTCTACAACAGCAATTTTTCGATATTGTTCTATTTTTCTTTTAAGTAGTAAATCTTTATCTAATAAAGTAGGCAATGGTTGGTCCAGCTTTTTCGTTAATTTATTGCTGCCTGCAATAGTAGCTTGAACCATTTGTCTAATAGCTTCTGTCATCGCTTTATGTACTTTTTCTGGTAAAAATGAGTTAAACTTATTTTGCGCCTTTTTAGAAACTCTCTGTAACATAGAATTTCGTTTTAATAATTTCCTTTTCCATTCATTCACTTCTGCAAAGGCTAGCTTTTCATATTCGTACATCTACGCCCCTCCTTTTTCTCTATAAATATATACGTTAAATATCCCTCATTGTTTCCATACAAAAAAGAGAATATCCAAATAAAAGGATGACTTCACGAAGCTCTGTTCCAAAATCTTAGCTATAAACGAAACAACAGAGTATTACTTGTTATGTCAAAACTTTTAGGATATTCTCTCTAAAATAACGCTTATTCTTTTATTTTCTTCACCATATACAATCGAACAAAAATGAAAACAAAAATAAAGTTAGCAACTAGTGAAATCAAACCATACAGAAAGTCTCCCTTTATTAGAATAATAAGAGTCAGAATTATTCCTTGGCAAGACAGTATAGTTGCAAATAGTTTTTGAAAGGATTTCCGACGGTATAACGGCTCAATTGGATAAATTCTAATCCATAACTTGTTATCATATGCATTCCATAATGGAAGTAGCTGTAGCCCGGTTAAAAAAAGAAATAAAATACTTATAAAGATTTGTCCAGGACCAAAGGATAAGAAAAAGATAAAAAGAGCGCTAATAATGGTTAATCGGATAGTTAATCCAAAATAATCACCTGATCGGAGATATGTTCTCCAGTAAAGATAGGTAAATACATTTTCCTTTTTATAGGAAATCTTATTTAACAAGAAATCCATAAACCTTCTTCTTTTTATACGATCTCGTAATTGTGGTACTTCTGTAAACATATTAGCAAAGCGATAAAAGGATGCAAGTCTTTTTTCGTCTTGTTCAATTAAATACTCCCACTTTAATCCTTTATTTCCGGTTGCTCTTTGATAATATCCAACCAAAAGAGCCAATATGAAAAGTAAGATAACAATAAATAGTGGAGAAGCATCTGCAAACAATAAATACAACATAACAAAATTAATAATAAAACGTATAGCTGTATCTATATGATGATACGCGGTATTTACATAATATTGAATATGCCAACGAATAAGCAGATTAGCTCCCTTTGCTACCAGTAATACGATTAGTAAATACCAAAATCCACCGAAATCCCCATTATGTACTGTGGCATATAGTGGCATAAACACTGCCAGTAACATGAGCAAAATATATCCTTGAATACACCAACTAACAATAAAACTCTGGATAAAGTATTTCTTCATCCTTGATTCAACAACAATTAGAAAAATTCGATCTGCATTTTTTAAGAACGTATAAATAGGACTGTTTGTCAGGAAAATAGCTATAATAATTCCCATAATTGGAGCAACAGGAAAATCTTCAGGAATTGTTTTTAACCAATCCTGATAATAATAAGCAGCTGTTCCTAACAAAAACACTAAGACAATGACTAAATGTCCATTAAAAATATATTTTAAATACTGACTATATTCTTTAATTGTTTGGTTAAATCGTTCTTTCCACAAGTTTCCTTCATCAAATTTAAACATTTTCTTCTTCCTTTGTTAAGAGGATATAAATATCATCTAACGTAGCATTTGGCATATTAAATTCTTTTCTTAACTCTTCCATTGTTCCCTGACATTTTATTTGTCCTTCATGTATGATAATAATTCGATCACAGTATCTTTCTGCTGTTGCAAGAATATGGGTAGACATTAAAATTCCTGCTCCATTTTCCTTCATTTTGTTTAATTGATCTAATAATGACTGGATACCAAGAGGATCTAGTCCAACAAATGGTTCATCGACAATATAAAGAGATGGTTGAACTAAAAAGGCACACATAATCATAACCTTTTGCTTCATCCCCTTAGAAAAATGTGCTGGGAACCATTTTAACCTTTTCTCCATTCGGAATTCCTTTAACAATAACGGCATTCTTTCTTTGTATTCACTCTCTGATAAACCATATGCCATCGCAGTTGTTTTTAAATGGTCTTCTAATGTTAATTCATCATAAAGAATTGGCGTTTCGGGAACAAAGGTAAACTCTTTTCTATATGCTTCTTTATCATTTTCAAATGTTTTTCCATTAATAAGTATCTGACCTTTATGCGGTTCCATTAACCCAATAATATGACGGATAGTAGTACTTTTTCCAGCTCCATTCAAACCAATCAAACCGACCATTTCATTTTTTTGAATAGAAAAAGAAATATCCTTTAATACAGGATTTCTTGTATAGCCACCTACGACGTTTTTTATTTCTAAAAGTGCCATTCAATA
>DATMFU010000379.1:0-4158 GCA_035556015.1 Niallia sp.
AAGGACAAAACGGATTGTATGTGTGGTTCGAAGTACAAAGCAACAACCCAATTTGGAAAAGCAGATTTTAAAAGAATTGAATTTAAACAAGGAACCGCTATTACTTGTCCAAATTGTCAATCCATCATTAAAATGGCGAATTAATTTACCTTACAGAATATGTTCTAGTTTAAGGGAATGTTTCTCGAAAGAAACATTCCCTTATTTATTCGATTAATTACTAGCTTCCCATTCATCGATTTCTTTACGAACAAGTGGCGCTACTTCTTTTCCAAGAAGTTCAATAGCACTGAGTACTTGATCATGGGGCATGCTTCCAACAGGAACATGTAACATAAATCGAGTGATTCCTACGTTTTTACGTAGATGGATAATCTTATTGGCTACTGTACGAGGATCTCCTACATACAATGCTCCATTCATCGCTCTTGCAGCATCGAATGTTTCGCGAGAATATGGTCCCCAACCTCTTTCCTTCCCAAGTACACTCATCGCATATTGAGTAGATGGAAAAAAAGCATCTGCAGCTCCTTCTGTTGTTTTACCGACGAATCCATGGGAATGAGATGCAACCGTTAATTTCTTTGGATCATGACCTGCATGTTCACAAGCCTTCTTATATAAATCAACTAGTGGAGCAAATTGGAGCGGATTTCCCCCAATAATCGCAAGGACTAAAGGTAATCCAAGTAAACCTGCACGCACTACTGATTCACTATTCCCACCGCTTCCAATCCAAATAGGAAGTGGATCCTGAACAGGTCTTGGATATACGCCTCGGTTTTGAATAGCAGGGCGATGCTTTCCACTCCAATTGACTATTTCAGAAGCTTGTAATTTTAAGAGCAAGTCTAATTTTTCATCAAATAGTTCGTCATAATCTTCTAAATCATATCCAAACAATGGAAAAGACTCAATAAATGAACCTCGCCCTGCCATAATTTCTGCTCGACCATTGGATAACCCGTCTAATGTTGCAAAGTCTTGAAAGACACGAACAGGATCAGCTGATGATAGAACTGTAACAGCACTTGTTAAACGAATACGACTTGTCTGTGGTGCTGCCGCAGCTAGTATCATGGCAGGCGCAGAGGCAGCGTAATCTTTTCGATGGTGCTCCCCTACTCCAAAAACATCTAAGCCTACTTTATCTGCAAGCACAATTTCTTCCACCACTTGCCGAATTCGCTCGGCATGACTGACTACTTTACCTGTTATCACGTCTGGTGTTGTTTCAACGAATGTACTAATTCCAATCTCCACTTCATATCCTCCTTTAATAGATGCAAACGCTCTTCTCTCTTATTTAAGCAAGAGAATATCTTTAATACAACTATTCTGTTCTTTTTGAAAAAAACAAATGATTAATCCTGCCTTTTTCGATAGAATAAGAGAAAATCTATTCAGTTACTAAAGGAGGAGTCTTATGTTTACATACCAAATAGATGAAAAAATTGAATTGAGAATTTTCCATGAAAATGATGCAGAAGAATTTTTTGCCTTAACAATGAAAAATAAAGATTATTTAAAAGAATGGCTAGGTTGGCTTGATTACACGAAGACAGTAGAAGATACTCGTAACAATATAAAGGAACGACTCCAAGGTATATTAGAGACAGGAGGATATCCAAAGTCTGTAGCCATTATATACGAGGGGAAAATTGCTGGAACGATCGGTTACAATGAAATAAATCGCACAAGTAAAATTGGCATAATTGGTTATTGGCTAGCTAGTGAATTCCAAGGGCTAGGGATTATGACAAAAGCATGCAAGGCTTTTATTAACTATGGTTTTACAGAACTTGGTCTAAATCGCATTCAAATTGCTGCAGCAACAGAGAATGAAAAAAGTAGAGCCATACCAGAACGCCTTGGCTTCACCCAAGAAGGCACCATTAGACAAGCGGAATGGCTATATGACCATTATGTAGATCATGTCATCTACGGCCTATTAAAAGAAGAATGGGAAGGATAAGCCTATTCTTCCATCATTACCCTATCTCCCTTAATTAAGGGAATGAGATAAGCTTTAGAAAAATACCTTTAAAATAGGAGGTGTTTTTCATTGCTAGGACTCTTCAAAAAAAGATGGATTCCATTTGATCAAGCCGTTAGAACCTATAAACCATATCTCACGGTTAAATATGGAGTCACTTCTGTATCACCGAAAGATATCGTCGCTCTAAGCTCTTCCCCTAAGAAAATGAAAACAGAGGAGAAATTTATAGAATTACGAAAATCAATTGAAACAAGAGGCTGGAAAGATAACTCTCCTGAAGAATTACAATTATATCGTCTTCCGAATGGAAAATATGTAGTTGCAAATGAGGGAAACCATCTTTCCTATCTTTCCAATGAATTTAACCTATCCAAAATCCAAGCATTCGTATCCATCTTAATTCCAGAAGAATATATACCAGAAAATATAAAGTCTCAATTAGAACATTTTGCGAAAAAAGAATATTTATCAAAACAAAGAGACGAAACACTGCTTTCCCTTGCAAAATTTCTTAATTTATTACCGAAAGAAGGAGCGGATTAATTCCGCTTCTTTGTAAAAAACTGCAATGCAAAAAATGTAGAAACCTAGTTATCAGTTTCTCGGTGCAAACATCATAACCAATACACCAATTACACAAATAGAAGCACCTAACCAATCATAAAAATCTGGAGTCTTTCTATCGATTCCCCATCCCCATAAAAGAGAAAGAACAATAAAAACGCCACCATATGCAGCATACACCCTTCCAAAAGAAGGAAAGGTTTGAAAAGTAGCAATCACTCCATATAAAGCAAGAGTAAAAGCTCCTCCTATTCCCCAATAATAGGATCTCCCCTCTCTTAGCCATAACCAAATCATATATCCTCCGCCTATCTCAGCAATACCAGCAAAGATAAACACTATAATAGCGTAAAATATGAAAATCACTTCCAATCCAATTACTTATAACAACTTATTAAATTCTTATTCTGGTAATAATTTATGAATATGCTTTGAAAAATATTGTTTAATAGAATCTAGTTCATATTGTTCAAACATATAGATTACGTTCTCATTACGATAATTTTCCACTGCTTTATAAATAGGTAAAGCAATCTCTTTTGGAAAGTATGTTTTCCCCCAGTCTCCAGCTTCTTCTTTTGAGGAAACTACATCTTCTTTTAGAAACCAATATACTCTCACCATATTTAATATACAGTAAACAGGGGTTGTTTCCACATTCTCTAAACAGTCTTGAAAGTCTCCTAGAATAGAGGATAAATAATCTTCTACTGGGATCTTTGGAAACACTTCTATAATCGGCTCCCCTTCTATACATATTCCACGCTGATTTAAGATGGTGATATGTGCCGCTAAATCAGCATCTCGTTGTATATTCGAATGTAAAAAATGATTGGTTCCTGACACCAAATCATCTTCATAACGATTTCTCCAGTATTCACTATAATGAAATTCAAATCGACAAGGATGTACCCAATTCTCTAAATCATCCAAATGTAGAATACTCACCTCTATTGGAAATGGATGGTTAGATAAACGTAAACATTTTGCTGCTAATGCCCTTTTTTCTTCCACTGTTAAACATTCTTTTGTAACGACCAGCATATCAATATCACTTCTATTCGGATTAAAACAACCCATTGCTAACGAACCATGTATGTATAAACCATAAAACTTTTTATTTAAGATTTGTTTCATCTCATGTAAAAACTCGAAAACAATATCTTTTGCTACTTGTACACCATTATGCCAATGATCATTCATCAAACTCCTCCAAACGTCTTTTTTATTTTAGTAGGTTGTTAAAAAGATGAAGAAGGTTTTCCCCTTCCACTTCCCATATTAAAAGCATACTATATTATTACAATGTAGTATTAGAATTTAGTTAGGAGGCCGGAAATTTTACAATAGCATGCAAAAAAAGATAGTAGTCTATTGACTACTATCTTTTTTTAGGGTGCCTGGCGACGTCCTACTCTCACAGGGGGAGAGCCCCCAACTACCATCGGCGCTTTAGAAGCTTAACTTCCGTGTTCGGTATGGGAACGGGTGTGACCTTCTCGCTATCGCCACCAGACTATTTTGTTGTTGAAGGTTTGTTCCCTCAAAACTAGATTATGTTAGAAGAAGAAAGAATGAGTAATCATTTTGTCTAG
>DATMFU010000380.1:0-5694 GCA_035556015.1 Niallia sp.
ATTTGCCTTTTTTCTATTGCTTTTATTGCTTTGCTAAGTAATACTGCATTGTTATTTCTTAAAAAATGGAGAGTGGATGTTTCTGTAATATAAGTTTCTTCTTAAAGAGGATAAAATTATTTTTTATCATGTTCATTTTAGGCGAAATAATGGTTCGAATGTTCTTTTCTCTTCATAAGTAATAATAAGCATGTATTATGAAGGAGCGTCTGGTTATGTATGAAAATCCATTATTTATTGTAACTGGAGGAAGTGGATCAGGAAAAACAAGTATTGCAATTGAACTTGGAAAAATAATGTCAAATCAAATGGTGCTAGATATGGACTTTCTTGTAGATCATGATGATTTTGAAAAGGCTTCTAACACGAGTTTAATGATTGCTAGATTTAATGATCTTTGTAATAAGGGAACAGTTTTATTCGGAAACGTTCCCTATCCCTATAATTTTACAACTAGTGAGATATTTCCTTATTTTAATCATATTCATTATATCTATTTATACTGTAGCCCAGAAGAAAGAATTAATCGTTTAAGAAAAAGAGAAATATGGGGAGAAGAGGATATAGCAAATGAACTGATTCTAGCAGAAGATATGTTGGAAGAGTATATGAATAAAGAAGATTCATTCATATTAGACACAACCAATTCAGATGCTAGAGATATCGCAATACAATTACAGCAATACATTGATAGTATGTTAATTAAAAAATAATGCTTTCGATTTCCCCACTTATTTTCACAAAGCAAATAAGTCATCTGAAATACTTCCTCTTATAAAAAGTAAACTTAGTATGCCCCACAAATTTTTTGATGGGGCAATTCTCTTTTCAGTTTATTAAATATATTTCAAAAATAACCCTAAATAATCATAGTTTGCAAGCTTGTTTAATAGAATAGATAGAAATTGACATATTTATTGTTGTTATTTATGTATTGCATAATTGGATTAGTAAGGGGTAATTTTATGGATTTAGAAAAATATTATAGAAATACAGCCGTTATTTCTTTAAATGCTAGTTTAATTAGTTGTATACCTATTATTATGCTTAGTGTACTATTTATGTTAATGAATCTTCGGTTTTTGTTGATATTATTGGTTCTACCTTTTGGGATTTATAGCATTATTACGTTTGTGCAATTTTATTTGTATAAAAAAAGAATTGGGAAAATGGAATATAATACTTATGAAAATAGTGTTCCATCTATTTTAGAGTTAAGAACAGCTGTATTGACATTTTTACCAGCACCTTCTTTACGATTAAGTATTTTCAATGGTCAAGGGAAGCAACTAGGAGAAATAAGAGATTTGAATTTCTCTTTTATTAGGTGGTATTTGCCCAATTTCATCGATCGGCTATACTCTAAATCATATGGATTTTACAACAGCGAAGATATGTTACAATATGTTTTTATTGTGAAAAGGAATTCTATTGAAATAAAAAATAAACAAAATAAATTGATTAGTGTCATTCTAGAATGTCCAACAACTAATCGAACCATTACTCATTTTCATTACGATGAAGAGATCATTATTATGGAACAAAAATTGACTTATACAGAACTACAATTTTACCGTAGTGATGGATATCCAATAGCTAGTTTGACAAAAGGTTGGATGCCAAAAGAATGGACTAAAAGATTTATAGGTACTAATTTGCCTCTTTTGACAATCAATCACCATGCATCCGATAAAGAGATTATTCATTTATATTCACTGCTTGTAAAAAACTTTGCTTATACAAACCATTAAAAAATGAATGTAATTTAAACAAACATTGATAAAAAATTTACGAGTAATAATAGGATACCAAGGATGATTTAAATAGAATAAATAAAAGTATATCTTTATAATATTTGGCAAAGCAATGGAAATCTGCTAATATAAATTCTTGTGGCTCCCTTAAATTCATTTTAAGGTGATGCGGGTAGGGAGAGGGCTAATATTATATAGGTATACAAATATGAAAAAGGTTATTTCTTCTTTTTTTCAATTAGAACAAAGTGATACTACAATAAAAAGGGAGATACTAGCAGGGTTAATTGGTTTCTTTACAGTGGTATATATAGTTGCTGTTAATTCTTTAATCTTAGCAGAATCTGGTATACCGTTAGAGGCTGCTATAATTGCAACCATATTAACATCAGCATTGGGTTGTATTTTGATGGGGATATATGGAAAGGCACCGATTTTGCTAGTTCCTGGAATGGGAATAAATGCGTTATTCTCCTATACAATTGTTCAATCAATGGGATTAACATGGCAAGAAGCTTTAGCTGTTGTATTTATTTCAGGTATACTTTTTATGGTTATTGCTTTTACAAAGCTATCCACCATAGTAAGTGAAGCAATACCATATTCCTTAAAGGAATCCATAACTGTAGGTTTAGGATTATTCCTGATGTTAATCGGTTTTGAGAAAGGCGGAATAGTAGAAGAAGGAACAAATTCAATTATCGCACTCGGTTCATTTGGAAATATGCATGTTTTAGCAACTATATTAACCTTCTTAATTAGTATTGTATTATTCTTAAGAAACGTAAAAGGAAATTTTCTTATTACAATAATTGCTGGAACGTTAATTGCCTGGATATTTGGTTTAATAGATGTAAGCCAAATTAATGAACAATCTCCTCATTTGGAAGAATACAAAAATTTGTTTGGTCATATTTCCTTTCAAAAATTAGTAACTATTCCATTTTGGATTGCAGTTTTTTCACTAACAATGGTTCTAGTCTTTGAGAATATGGGCCTTGTTTCTAACCATGTAACATTTATCGGAAAACCCGAAAGGTTCCAAAAAGCATTCCAAGCAAATTCTATTTCTGTCTTTCTTTCAAGTATATTAGGGACTAGTCCAACTGTTTCATCGGTTGAAAGTACAGCTAGTATGACGGCAGGAGGAAGAACAGGTCTTACTGCAGTAATAACAGGGTTACTGTTTCTATTTTCTACGTTATTTATACCTGTTATTAAACTAATTCCAGATTCAGCAATCGCACCAATCCTCATTATTATTGGCGGATTAATGCTTCAAAATATTCGTAATCTGGATTTAAAAGATTTAAGTGAAAGTTTTCCAAGTATTTTTATTATCGCGATGATTCCATTTACCTACAGCATAGCTGATGGAATGGCAATTGGTTTTATTCTGTATCCGATATTAAAAATTGCTTTAGGTAAAGGAAAAGAAGTATCACTTCCTTTGTATTTTATATCGAGCTTATTTTTAATAAATTTTGTTCTTCAGTATATACATTAATGAAAAAGTCAGTCCTGTGAATAATAGTAACTATTATTCATTCCAGGCTGACTTTTTTGTTATGCTATATAAATATATTTCCCTATTTTTCTGAAAAATTTTACATCAAACCAATATTCGACAACATTTTATCTGAATATTTAATACAATGGCAATATCTTATTGAATATATATAGTTGGGGGTAAATGAATGGAAGTTTTTGTGGCCAGGCAGCCACTTTTTAATCGAAAGGAACAAGTTACCGGTTACGAAGTATTATATCGAAACAATGAAGTAAATACCTATCCTCCTGTTAATGGAGATCATGCAACAGCGGATGTCATTGTAAATAGTTTTTTAAATATAGGGATAGATAAATTAGCGGACGGGAAACCTTGCTTTATCAATTTTACAGAGAATTTGTTAGAATGGCGATTAGCTACCTATTTTAAACCTAGTGATTTGGTCATTGAGATCCTTGAATCTGTGAAGCCGAGTCAAAAAATTATTGATATATGTAAGGAATTAAAACAATTAGGCTATAAAATAGCTTTAGATAAATATAATTTGGATTATAATAATCAATTTGCGATGGATTTACTATTAATCTCTGACATGGTAAAAATAGATTTTCAAGAAACAACCGATATGAAAAGAAATCAATTAGAATGTATAGCTAAATTCTATCAAAAAGAAATGGTTGCTGAAAAACTTGAAACTGAAGAGGAATATCTAGAAGCTATGCAAAAAGGATATCATTACTTTCAAGGTTATTATTTCTCAAGACCAGCAATAGTGTCTTCCCATGATGTTCCTACATATGTCCACACTTATTTAGAAATATTAGAGTTAATTAAAGAAGATTCACCAGATTTAGATTTAATCACGATATTGATAGAACGTGACATTTCCTTATCCTTCAAATTATTAAAACTATTAAATACTTCAGAATTAGGGTTTAAAAGGAAGGTAACGAGTATTAGACAGGCAATAGATTATATAGGCATATTAGAACTTCAAAAATGGCTATATATCTTAGCTATTCGGGAAAATAACAGTGGCAATGGTATTTCACAAGAAGTCATGAAAAACTGTTTAATTCGTTCTAAGATGTGTGAATATATTGCAAAACTTCTACCTGCTAGATTAGAAACAGGTTGTTTTTTTCTAATTGGTATGTGTTCACTAATGGATGTCATATTAGATATCCCACTAGAAAATGTACTTTCTCAATTGCCATTAGATGAAAATATTACTTCTGCATTTAGAGGGGAGGATACGATTTATCGGAATGTATTAAATTTAGTAATTGCAGCAGAAACAGCAAATTGGCAAAAAATCGGCACAATTTGTAGTATATTACATATACAGGAAAAAGACTTATTTAAAGTATATGCTGAATCTATTAACTGGGCCAAGCAACTGAATGAGTTCAGAAGTTTTCGAAATAGTGTGAATAGTATTGTCTGATATGCTAATATCTATTACTTATTTGTTAGTTTTTTAATAATTTACCTCCATCAGTTAAAACAATGTTTGCAGGGAATGAATGGGAACAGTAAAATAAGTAAGAAGAATTATTAGCTGGAGGTACTCTATGAATATTAAAATAACTAAATGTCATGGTAGTGGAAATGATTTTCTTATTATAGATGAGATATCTGAAGCCTATCAATTTACGGAAGAGCAAAGGGCATATTTAGCGAAAAGTTTATGTAACAGAGGTAGTGAACTTGGTGCAGATGGGATTTTATATGTTATGCCAAGTGAAACATGTGATGCTAGAATGCGTGTATTTAATGCAGATGGTTCAGAAGCTTCCATGTGTGGTAATGGAATTCGCTGTGTCGCACGTTATGTTTGTGAATTATTGCAAGTTGATCAAGCAATTATTGAGACAATGAAAGCAAATTTAGAAGTGAAGAATGAAAAAGATATCTATCCAAATATCCCTACATATTTAGTGGAAATATCGCCAGTATCTTTTCAAGTGGAAGATTTACCGTTAATATATAATCAACCGACAGTAATAAATACACGAATTCCTGAACTGAATGAAGAATTAGTATTTACTGCTTTGGCAGTTCCGAATCCCCACTTAATTACTATTGTAAATAAAGCTATTCTTGATTCTACTATTCAAGAAACCTTAAGTTCGTATGTAAACGGTCCTAATGAGTTTTTCCCAGATGGAGTAAATGTTAGTTTTATTTCTATTTTGGAAAAGGGAAGTATTTATGTTCGTACATATGAAAGAGGTGTAGGCTTTACAAATGCTTGTGGTACAGCGATGTCAGCCTCTACTTTAGTTTCCATCTTAAATGGATATAATGAGGAACATACATATGTGGATGTATATAACAATGGTGGTAAAGTCCGATGTTTCGTTCATCATACAGATAATAACTATCGAATCGACTTAATAGGAAATGCAACTTACGAATATAGAACAA
>DATMFU010000381.1:0-3741 GCA_035556015.1 Niallia sp.
AGTGATTGTATTTTTTGTAAAATTATCGCAGGTGAAATTCCTTCCAAAAAAGTATTTGAAAATGACCATGTAGTGGCATTCTTAGACATAAGCCAAGTTACTAAAGGTCATACATTAGTTGTGCCGAAAACACATGTAAAATATATTTATGAATTGACTCCAGAAATTTCAAAGAATCTATTTGAAGTAGTCCCAAAGATTGCGACAGCCATTAAAGAAACATACGAACCAATTGGCTTAAACCTTTTAAATAATAATGGGGAAAAAGCTGGACAATCTGTATTCCATTATCATATGCATATCATTCCTCGCTACGGTAAAGGAGATGGATTCGGTGCAGTATGGAAAACAAACTTTGATGGTTATTCCGATGAAGAATTAACAACAATAGCAAAAAAAATCAAAGAGAACGTACAATAATTTAATTACATAAAAAAATTCACGAATTTTACATTATTTAATAATAGTAAAATTCCCATTCAAAAATAATTCCTCCCCCTATTAAATGTAGTTATGCTAACTACTATATGGGCAGGAATTATTTTTTTGAAAAACTATAGGAGGCATTTTTGGATTTTTAAAATTCTAATTTTTTCGAAAGAATGCTTTTTTCATCTGTACAAATCCTGTTTATTTGTTAGTATAAAAGTATTATTTTTATCTTATTAAGCAAAAATATGTCGATTAAAAAGTTATTAGGAGGAACCCCCCATGAAAAGAGCATATAACTTCAATGCAGGACCTGCAGCATTACCAGAGTGGGTTTTACGCGAAGCACAAGAACATATTTTAGATTTTAATCATACTGGCATGTCTTTAATGGAACTAAGTCACCGCAGTAAAGATTACGAAGCAGTACATAATGAAGCAAAAGAATTACTAACTTCTTTACTATCTATTCCTGACAACTATGAAATATTATTTTTACAAGGTGGAGCAAGTTTACAATTTACAATGGTCCCAATGAACTTATTGTCAGAAGGTAAAACTGCTTACTATTCTCTTACTGGTGTTTGGTCAGAAAAAGCGTTAAAAGAAGCAACTAAAATTGGTAAAGCTGAAGCTATTAACAGTAGTAAAGATACAAACTTTACTTATATCCCAGACCCAACTTCTATTGAAGTACCGGAAGATGCAGCTTATTTACATATTACGAGTAATAACACCATATATGGTACACAATGGAGCCAATTCCCTACAGACCTGTCTGTACCATTAATTGCTGATATGTCCAGTGACATTTTGAGTAAACCTATTGATGTTTCACAATTTGGAGTTATATATGCAGGGGCGCAAAAAAATCTTGGCCCTTCTGGGGTAACGGTAGTAATCATTAGAAAGGATCTAATAAAAGCAGATTCTTCCTTACCAACCATGTTAAATTATGAAACACATGCAAAAAATAACTCTTTATTTAATACACCACCTACATTCGGTATTTACTTATTATCTCTTGTATTGAAATGGGCAAAAGAACAAGGTGGAGTTGAAAAAATTGCTGCCATTAACAGTGAAAAAGCCAAGTTATTATACGATGCTATAGATGAAAGCAATGGTTTCTACAAAGGACATGCAGAATCTGATAGCCGTTCACACATGAACGTTACCTTTACTTTACAAAGTGAAGAACTAACAAAATCCTTTTTACAAGAAGCAAAAAATGCTGGATTTGTTGGCCTTAACGGTCACCGTTCTATTGGTGGTTGCAGAGCTTCCATTTATAATGCAGTTCCACTAGAAAATGTTGCAGAACTTGCTTCCTTTATGAAAAAGTTCCAATTAGATAATCAATAACATACCAAATGAATAACTCAAAATAAAGGAATGCTAAACCATGCATTCCTTTATTTTTACTTCTAACCCTACAAATAGTAATCCACTAACTTATACGTTATAATGAAGAAAAAAAGATCGAGGTGGCTTCAAAATGAGTGCAAAATCATTTCTATCTGGTTTTATTGTAGGCGGCTTAGCAGCTGGAATTACTGCATTGTTAACAACACCTGTGTCAGGAAAAGAACTAAGAAAATCCTGTAATGACACAACTAAAGCATTTTTGTCTCATTTAGAGGATTTACAAACAGATTTATTAGATATAAAAGAATCTGTCAAAACTGCAACTGTTGAAGGAAAAACAGTGCTATCTGCTGTATTAGAAGACTTAAAAAAGTCTATTGAAACATGGAAAGAAGAAATACAACCTCATCAAGAGAACTTACAAAGAGAAATGAAAGAAATGGAAACAACAATCAAGGAACTAGAACAAGAATTAGATACAAATACACCATAACAAGAGAAAAAGTACCTAATCAATTTCCACTTTGTTTAGGTACTTTTTCTTTAGTTGTGACACCTAACTTCCCATGGAATCCTTTATACTATAGCAAAGTGGAATATGTTATATTTCCTTACACATTCATGTTAAATTCCTATTCGTATATAATTTTTATTTTTCCTTCCTTTTTTCACTTCTATTTTTCTTCGTGATTTCATATTCAATCATTTAGAATTTTATGCATGATATTTTTTGCAGGTATTTAGTGAATTTTATAAACTAAATTTGTTTTTTCGTTAATATTTTAATTATTTTCCCTCTTCCCCTCCCTTTTTCCATCCTTAAAAACGTTGTATATTTATTAAAAAAGAAGAAATTTTATTCAATAAAACGTTTTCATTTTGCAAATATTCTTATTTCTAAAAATTTTGTTAATTTTATCTTTATTAATTTTTGTTTTATTGGCATAATGATTATAGACAATATAAAAGTAGGTGATTGGAGATGAACGAAAGTATTATTTCGATGAAAGAAGCATTACTCTTTACACAGAGAATTGGACAACTTAGTAAAGCACTATGGAAAGCAATTGAAAAGGATTGGCAAACTTGGATTAAGCCATATGATTTAAACATTAATGAACACCATATCCTTTGGATTGCTTATCAATTAAACGGAGCTTCCATTTCGGATGTAGCAAACTTTGGTGTTATGCACGTATCAACTGCATTCAACTTCTCAAAAAAATTGGAAGAAAGAGGATTACTTCAATTTTCCAAAAAGGAAAATGACAAAAGAAATACTTATATTTGTTTAACTGATCAAGGAAAAGAGCTTTTTGTAGACATAATGGAGAATTTCAATCCAAGTAATAGTACAGCATTGTCTGCAGCTCTACCTATAAAAAACCTGTATGGGAAGTTTCCTGACTTAATGGATATGGTTACCATTGTAAAACAAATTTACGGGGACAATTTCATGGATATTTTTGAGCAATCTTTTACTAATTTAGATCATATTTTAGAAGAAGATAATGGCCAACTAAAGCAAAAGGAACCTGTATTCGTAAAATAAAGAGAAAAAACAATTGGAGAAAAGGTTACTATGGTTTAGGACATTCTAAATCAGTGGTAAGACAGATGAGAAGGCATTATGCTTTCTTATCTTTTTTTTCGAGGAGAATTTAATTCTGTTGACCTGAGGAATAGGAAATTCTGCAAGTTTTTGAAAAAGAACACTATTCATTACATACAAGTAAGAAAGAAGGGACATTTTTTCAGAGTGACAATATATAACGAAAAAAAACTTTATTTATCCTATTGATTTTTTAAGCTTTTCATCGTAAAGTAGCAAAGTGAGTTGGCGAATTTCCAAAGTCACCTTCGTAAAAAAATTCTATATGGAGGGCATTGACCATGAACTGCTGGAAGACAGTTAACTTTCATAAAAAATATGGTTTTGAACGT
>DATMFU010000382.1:0-17147 GCA_035556015.1 Niallia sp.
TTAACCGTCGCTAAAACTGGTTCTTTGCCTTCCATAGGGAGTTCACTAATAAAGTCGTTTATTTCCACGCCAGGATCTCCTCCCCAATCCTCTAAGAAGTGGTCCAATTGAGGGTAAATCTTTAAAGATGATGCCTTTCTAAAATGCGTAGTTACCTTTAATATATCTTCCGCTTTATCTCTTTTAGCGATAATAATATTAAAATCATCACGCATCTCTCTATTTCTTTCTAAATAATCAATGAAATCAAGCATTCCTCTAGAGGCTACCTCTTCACTTATTACTAGTACCTTCATATGGGAAAACACAAGAATTTGAGCCATATATTCATTAAATAGGTGAGATATTTCCGAAACAGTATCCCCTTCAATACTCTCTACTAACGTTGGGGCATTTCCTCCTGCAGTTTGAGTGTTTAGTTCCACTGCATTTAAAGCTTCTACCGTTACTTTATATTTTCCATTCTCCCCTTTATCAATGGCCATTCCTGATACTATCTTAATATCAGATAATTCCTTTCTGTCCCAGCAACCGGTTAAGAAGCATAAACAAAAAAGTATACTCAAAATCACCCCTATTTTTTTCACTTCTTTTTCCCCTCGCCTTCTACCTTAGGAGGAGATGGTGACCCTTGTGCTTTTTGCTTTTGACTAATATTAGGACTTAGATAAGAGGGACGCTTATTCATTGACCATATAGGCGCACGAATAAATACATCTTTTTGGTCTTCTATAATGAATGGAGCAACTGGTGCTAAATACGGAACACCAAAGGACCGTAAAGAACTTAAATGTGCAACCATAAACACAAGAACTAAAAGTACACCATACAAACCAAGTATAGATGCAACTATAATAAGAACAAAGCGAATTAGTCGTGATGCATTTGCAAAAGCGTAATTTGGAAAAACGAAATTTGCAATAGCTGTAATAGCTACAATAATAACCATGATATTAGAAATTATCCCTGCTTCAGCAGCAGCTTGCCCAATTACTAATGCCCCAACAATAGATACTGTTTGTCCAACTGCACGGGGCATCCTTACTCCTGCTTCTCTCAAAATCTCAAAAGTAATCTCCATTAGCAATACTTCTACTACAGCAGGAAAGGGAACATCTTCCCTTTGCGCAATAACACTCAACAATAAGGTGGTTGGTAGTAATTCAGGGTGAAAAGTCAATACTCCTACATAAGCTGAAGGCATAATGAGCCCGATCATAAAACTTATATAGCGAATTAATCGAACAAAGCTACTCATAAAGTAATTTTGATAATTATCTTCTGGAGAAGTGAAGAAATCTGTTAAAACAGCGGGGACAACTAGGACAAAAGGGGACCCATCAATAATGATGGCTATTTTCCCCTCCAACATATAGGTTGCTACCGCATCTGGCCGCTCTGTGTTAAGTGCTAATGGAAAAACAGTTAAACTTTTATCCACAATTAGTTCTTCAACATTGGCAGACTCAAATATTGCGGAGATATTGATATCCTTTAAACGAATACGTGTTTCTTCTAAAATTTTTTCATTTACAATCCCATTCATATATCCCATATAGACACTAGTTCTTGTTTCATTTCCAATCTCATATTTTTCAAATCGAAGATTCTGATTCTTAATTCTTTTCCTTACTAAGTTAATGTTGGTAGATACATCTTCTACAAATGAATCTTTCGGTCCTCTTACTACCGTTTGAGTAGTAGGTTCTGTAACAGATCGACCTTCACTATTGATATAACTTAAACTAAGTGCTTGGCTTACTCCTCTAAAAACGATTACAATTCTTCCTTCTAAAATAGAAGTCACCATATCTTTCACACAATCAATTAGTTTATAGCCAGACACACCGAAAGACTTTTTACTAAGCCTATGTAAATCCTCCACGGTATTAACTGAAATTTCTTCATCGCTATTTTGAAGGGTAGATCCTAACATTTCTTTTAACATTTCGGTATTTACTACAGTTTCCAAATAATATATACAACCTTCACTTTTACCAAATCGAAAGATATCTGATTGCAAATCTGCAGTACTTCCAAAGGTTTTTGTTATTTCTTCCTTCAGTGCTTCAAAGGTCAAAGTATTTAAATGAATTTCTCTTGCTTTCTCAGGTTTAACATTTGAAGGAATATCTTTCTTATTGTTAATAGATAAAATTTTCTTAAAGTAATTCATACCTTTACCCCCGTAAGTCCCTTTCGATCATGTCTCCATTTCTTTAGTAAAACAACAAATGTAATAAAAATAGGAATACCATAATCTAATGGAATATGTAGAAGAAATATAACAACGTGTAACCCTTCAATTAAATGATCTGAAAAATCAACAGAGATAAATATAGAAAATAAAGTAGTAATACATGCTAACGGCATGGCAAAATAACGAAAAGGAAGTTTAAAAATATACTCTAATCCCTTTAAGCTTCCATATAAAAATACGGAGCTTTTAATTAAGATTCCAAGCATCATAACAAAGACAACAAGGGCATCAATTCTTTCTAAAAATTCTCCTATACTTACTAATCTTGCTGCACTTAATAAAGGAAAATTTGTACGGAGCGCAGTATTCTCTCCTAGGCAAGCAACAATAAGGAAAACTGCGGCCATAAGAATAATACTAGCAATAGCAACACTTATTAGACAGATTCTTCGACTCATTTTGAAATTGGTGACATTAGCAAGAACAACAGTAAATGCAACTAGTTCCCCATAAGGAAAAGCAAGAATAGAAGGGATAGAGTCTACTATTAATTTTTTTTCTACAAAGATAGGTTGTATATTATTTAGGTTAATTCTTTCTCCTCCATAGAGAAGTAGTAACAATAATAAAATAAATACAAACGTATACGGGGTGAAAATTTCAGATGTTCTCCCAAGCACTTCAATTCCTAAATACAAAATATAGCCAATCACCATCATCAAAGATAAGATAGTAAATTCAATTGGTGTAACAGGTAATATAGCAATTGAGATTAATTCACCAAAGTCTCTTATTACCCGACATGATAAATATAGAAAGTAAATAGAATATATTAACGTAAATACAATCGCAATTTTTCTTGAAAAGCAGTACTCAAAGATTTCATATAAAGTTTTTCCCGGATGCAATGACATTAAATAAAAATAAAAACTCATAATGATTAGTCCGAGAAACATACTTATTAGAACCACTATCCAAGCATCTTGTTTTGCTTCCATCCCTATTCCTATTACAACAGAGCTGCCAAGCAGAAAATTAATAATCAGCGTAAATATTTGTGTTAAGGATAATTTCTCTGTTAACATGATTCATCACACCTTTAAAGAATACTCTATCCTTCCTGATTAGCATTACGATTCGCTTTGCCACTCTTCCTTTGTTTCTTTGATATTTTAAATAAAAGTATCAAAACAATTATTGTAGGAAATCCAAATTGAAGTGGTATATGTAATATATATGGATTTGAAATCAATCCTTCATTCATGTGATCTGTATAATTACGTCCTATAAATATGGAAAACATCGCTACAATACAGGACATAGGAATACTAAAATAACGAAAAGGTATTTTAAAGATATACTCCAATCCCTTTAATCCACCATACATATAAATACACCCTTTTACTAAGGTACCGAGCGTCATAGTAAAGACAACAATAGCATCTATTCTTTGAATAAAGTCCCCTATTGAAACAAGTCTAGCAGCACTCAATAACGGAAAAGTGGATCGCAAGGCAACTTCATGTCCTAAAGCCAATATAATCATAATAGATGTAATAATTAAGAGCAGTGCTGAAGAAACAACACTAAAAATAATCAAACTTTTACTGTACTTTGCATTTGACACATTTGATACAATATAAGTCAATACTAATAATTGACCATAAGGTCGAACTAATTCAAATGGAAAAATAACGTTCCATAACGGCTTAAATCCTTCTCCTAATACCGGTTTAATATTTGATAAGTCTAAATTCTTCCCCATATATAAGAAGATAAACAGAAGAAATATAAGAACAAGTCCGTAAGGTGTAAATATTTCAGCAGTTCTTGCTAATACCTCTATCCCCATGTATAAAACGTATCCCATCACAAGAACAAGGGCGAGAGTAGAAAATTCAATTGGTGTGTTAGGAAGTACTGTACTTGCAATTAACTCTCCAAAGTCTCTAATAATACGACAACCGTAATAAAAAAAATAGCTAGCATAGATAAAACTCAGAAAAATTGCGATTGGCCGATTAAAACACTGTTCAAACATCTCAAATAAGTTTTTACCAGGTGCTAATGTTGTCATATAAATAAAAAAATAGACAATCCCAAGACCAATAATCAAAGCAATCAGCAAAGCAATCCATACATCCTCTTTTGCTTTTAGGCCAAGACCCACTGCAATAATACTCCCTATTTGAAAGTTAAAGACAATGGCAGCCAATTGAGTTAATGAAATTTTTTCTTTCAACATGCAATAACTTTCACTTCCTTTTAGTGAAGCTAAATCCACCAATTAACTTTCTCCATAGCGATTTTTTTCTTAACTTACTGTTTAGCCTGTTTCTTTCTTTTCTTAAGTCGAATATCTACTACCACAGACCATACGAACCCTAATATTGCTGTAAATACAATCGTAATAGCGCCAGCTCCTACTTCAGCTTCATATATATTCCTAATACACTTGAACAATCCATCATGAAAAACAAAGATATCTAATACAACCGTAAAGACAGACATTAGTGTAAATATTAGTAGATAGGCAATAGTAACCATAAGAGTCATCCTTAATCAATATTGTTAATTCTTGCTATTATCTTGTGAGTTTCCCTAGATTTTATACGTATAAATTGAGAATTTCCTGATTCCTTTGTAATAGGGCAAAAAAGCCCCTACTCGAAATGCAAAGAGCACTTTTGAGTAGGGGCTTGAAATACTACTTATTAAATTTATATTTTTTTCTTTTCTTTAAAATCAATAATTTTTCCCTGATAAAAGCTTTTTCTAGATACATCAATCTTAAGATCTTTCATTAATTGCTTTAATTCTCTTTCTTCACGTTGTGTTACTAAATTAATAACAAGTCCTTTTGCACCAAATCGACCAGTTCTTCCTGAACGATGAATATACTGTGTTTTGTCTGTTGCAAAATCATAATGAACAACATGTGTAATTTCAGATATATCTAATCCCCTAGCGGCAACATCTGTTGCAAGTAGCATATTCGTTTTTCCTGATCGAAAATCTTGTAATGACTTCTGTCTTTCCAATTTATTTAGGTCAGAATGCAACATACTCGTATTAATCTTTTTAAAGGATAATTTCTCATGAATGACAGTCAAATTCCCAATGTCTTTTACAAACACAAGAATTTTAGCATTCTCCAGTCGAGAAATTGGTTCTAATAACTTCACTTTATCTCTATATTCTGCTTGGAAATATATATGCATTACTTCTTCCGCATTAATCGTTTCATCTTTTTTAACACGTATTATTTCTGCTTCCTGTTGTACTAATTCATTGGCTAACTTTTCCGTCTTATCTGGCAAAGTAGCAGAAAACAATACTATTTGTCTGTCTCTAAGAGTGGATTTAATAATTTGTCGTATAGCTTCTATATGCTCTGCTACTAACAATTGATCTGCTTCATCTAAAACAACTGTCTTTACCTCATGCATTTTCATTTTCTTCTGTTTAATTAACTCCAATGCTCGACCAGGCGTACAGATAACGATATGAGGGTGTTTTTTTAGCTTTTCTAATTGTCTTTTTACATTAGCTCCACCGATAAAAGAAGCTGAACGAATACCACTGCCTTCTCCCCATTTTTGTACTTCTGATAGTATTTGCATAACTAGCTCTTGAGAAGAAGCTAAACAAATAGCTTGAATGTTTTTAGAATCCGCATCTATTTTATTTAATAGTGGTAACAAATAAGCCAAAGTTTTCCCTGTTCCAGTAGGTGATTCTGCTATAACATCCTTTCCTTCTGTTATCAGTGGAATCGTTTTTTCTTGAATGGTAGTTGGGTTCTTAAAACTTGCTTTCTCCCAATTTTGTTGAATAAATGGCTTTAGTGAATGTATTACATGCATTTCTATTAGATCGTCTCCTTTTTACTTTGGGCCGAATGAACGTAACCACAAATTATCTCTTTATTATAAATTATTCACCTAAAAATTGATATGTACTCTATTACAATTCCGGTAATATAATACTTTATCTAATAAATAATGAAAAATGAAAAACTGGGTCATCAGAAAAAGTAATTTGACCACAAACTTGAATAGGATTATTTGTGCAACTCCTTTAAAGACTCTCCAGTTTCGAATAGTACTATATTAATGTAGTTGATTGTCCAATTGTTCGATGTATATCTACCCTATCTTTTATCTTTTCCATCTTAATATCTAATCCATGGGCTGCATCTGCTGCTTCCTTTAATTCATCTAATAAATGTTGCGGTACCTCTTTATCAAACTTATAGTATATTTTATGTTCCAGACTTGCCCAGAAATCCATCGCGATTGTTCGAATTTGAATTTCAACAAATACCTCTTCCATGCCTGTACTTAAAAATACTGGGATTTTTATTATTAAGTGAAGACTCTTATATCCATTTGGTTTTGGATTCGTAATATAATCCTTCACTTTTACAACTTTAATGTCATCCTGCTTCTCTAATACCTTATAGATATCATAAATATCCGCAATAAAGGAACAGGTAATACGAACACCAGCAATGTCATGAATATGCTTCTTAGCATTATCCACTGTAACATCTAAGCCTTTTCTTTGAAGTTTTAACATAATCCCCTTCGGATCTTTTATGCGCGATTTCATATGTTCAATTGGATTACGGTTATGAATAAATTGAAATTCCTCATTCAGTATTTTAAGCTTTGTTTTTATTTCTTCTAAAGCAAAACGATATATAATTAAACTATTTTTCCAGTCATTGAATTCTTGAGAAATTTCTTTTAAATCAAAATTACTTTCTTCTACATATCTTTTTAACTGTGTTACGCTATCCATTACTTAGTATGTCTCCTTTGGATTCTTGTAAACCTTTTCAGCGTCTACTCCGATACTCTTTAAAAATTCAATTATTTGGTCAATTGTTTTCAATTCAACATCCACCTTTTTTGTATAAATCGAGCTATTCGGGTGTTGACAGGCACCGAATCTACTTCTATTGTAAACAAATATGACCGGTCAGTCAATCATCTATTAATAGGTAGAGTGAACCTTTTTCCTATGTTATTCGTTTTCTTATCATACACAATAACCGCTTAATTTCCTTATTCTGAATAAGCATAATCTTCCTCAAACTGCTTTTGTTGCAAGCTATAATAAAATCCTTTTTGTTTCATTAACTGTTCATGATTACCACTTTCAATAATCATCCCTTTGTCTAAAACAAGAATAGTATCTGCATGTTTAATGGTATTTAAGCGATGAGCAACTACAAAACTTGTTTTTCCATCCATTAATCGTTTAAGGGCTTCTTGAATTTTAACTTCTGTAATAGTATCAATACTACTTGTTGCTTCATCTAAAATAAGGATAGCTGGATCTGCCAAAATAGCTCTGGCAATGGACAGCAATTGTTTTTGTCCTTGGCTTATTCCACTTCCATTAGATATGAGCATAGTATCATATCCATTAGGTAATCTTTTAATGAAGCTATCTGCATTTGCCATTTTTGCTGCTTGTTCCACTTCTTTATCTGTGGCATCAAGGCGTCCATATCGAATATTATCTCTAATAGTTCCTTCAAATAAGTACGTATCTTGTAATACAAAACCCATATGAGAGCGAAGACTTTCTCTTTTAATGTTCTTTATTTCCCTACCATCTAAAACAATACTGCCTCCTGTGTAGTCATAAAATCTTGTAATCAATTGAATAATAGTTGATTTACCTGCTCCAGTAGGACCTACTAATGCAATTGTTTCTCCTGGTTTTGCTTCAAAGTTTATATCTTTTAAAATTTCATTCTCCTCATCATAAGAGAATGACACATGACTAAAAATTACTTCTCCTTTGATATTCTTTAGGTCGATAGCATTTGTTTCATCTGCATCTTCTCGATTCTCATCTAATACTTCAAAAACTCGCTCTGCTCCTGCAATCGCAGATAGAAGAGTATTGAACTGGTTAGATAAATCATTAAGAGGTCGAGTGAATTGTCTTGAAAATTCAACAAAGATAATAATTACACCAATGGAGACCGCACCAGATTTAAGTGCCAGCAACCCTCCAACCCCCACTATTAATGCGTAACTTACATTATTAAGCATATTCATTAATTTAGGGATAAATCCCGAATATACTTGTGCCCAATACGCTGCATTTTTTAGCTTTTCACTCTTATCTTTTAAGTCTTCCATCATTCTTTCTTCTAGTGAGAACGTTTTAATGATCTTCTGTCCAGAAATGGATTCTTCTATAAATCCATTCAGTTGACCTAGATTTTTTTGTTGCTCTTTAAAAAGGAAACCAGTGCGATTTGTAATCCACTTCATCCCAATATACATTACTGGGATAATGATTAGCGTGAGTACCGTAAGTAACGGACTTAAAAGAATCATTACGACGATTGTTCCTAGAAGGGTCAGGACACTAGAGAAAATTTGAATAACGGAACTATTTAAGGTGGAACTTACATTCTCAATATCATTTGTAACACGACTCATCAGTTCACCATGTTGTTTCTTATCAAAATAGCTAATCGGTAGACGATGAAATTGACTAAATAAATCGGACCGTAACTGAAAAACAGTTGATTGAGAAATTCCGATCATCCAGTAATTTTGTAAAAATAATGCAAAAGAATTAAAAAAGTAAATAATCCCCAAACCTAGAAGCATCCTGCCAAAACCATCTAGACTTTGATTCACAATAAAATGATCAATAGATATTCCTAATAAATATGGTCCTAATAGACTTAATGCACAACTTACGGTAACCATTAATAATACAAGAAAAAGTAGTCCTTTCTTTTGCGCCAAGTAATGCCATAAACGATACAATGTTTGACTCATATTTTTTGGTTTTTTCGTCTTCCCTTTTGCCTTCTTTTTCACTTGAATATTAGGTTTAGGATAATGAAATGCTTCTGTTAGTTCCTTTAACATCATTTATGCCTCCCTTCCCTATTTGAGATTCAACAATTTTCCTATATAACTCATTTGTTTGAAGTAACCTATGATGTGAATCAAAGCTTACTATTTCCCCATCATCTAATAACATGATTCGATTTGCTTTCATCGCTGTTGTTACTTTTTGCGTAATAAGAAGAATGGTACATTGGTATTTGGAAACAGCAGCTAATAATTTCTTCTCCGTTTTTAAATCTAAAGCACTTGTACTATCATCCAACAATAATATGCTTGGCTTCCTTACTAAGGCCCTAGCAATAGAAAGACGTTGTTTTTGACCACCTGATAAATTGATTCCCTTCTGGCCAATTCTTGTATCATATTGATGTGGCATTAGCATAATAGCATCATGAATTTGTGCATCTTTTGCTGCATTCATTACATCTTCTAATGTTGCCTCTGGATTCCCCCACATAATGTTTTCTTTAATTGTTCCAGTAAATAGTAGCGCTTCCTGAGGTACATATCCAATCTGTTTTCTTAAATTATCTAAGGTAAAAGAATTTACCCTTTTATCATCAATAAGAATGCTGCCTTCTGATGGTTCATACAATCGTGGGATTAATTGAAATAGGGATGTTTTCCCTGACCCTGTAGCACCTAGAATAGCTATCATTTCTTTAGGATTTATGACAAAGTCCAAATTATTAAGTGTCTTCTCTTTATTCTCTGGATAATGAAAAGAAATATGATTAAAATTAATTTTCCCCTTTATTCTTACTTTGGCATTTCCATCAGGAGAATCTATATCCTTATCATTACTATCTATAATTTGCTGAATTCGTTCTGCAGATGCTTTTGAACGAGATATAACTACAACGAGCATACTCACAACAGAAATAGAAGTCGTAATCCTTAACGTATAATTGATAACCGCAACTATCTCTCCCACTTTAGCTTCTCCTGTATGAATCTGACCGGCCCCAAACCATAGAATTGCAATAATGCATAAGTTCATGGCAAACAATAAGAGGGGCACCGTTGTCTCCATAATTCGCAATGCTTTTTGAGTGAGCACTTTTAAGTCATCACTAGCACCGAAAAATCGATTTTTTTCAAAGTTCTTTCGGATATATGCACGAATTAATCTAACGGCAGCTAAGTTTTCTAGCATAACACTATTTACGTGATCCAATTTTTGTTGAACAGCTCTAAATAGTCTTTTTCCAATGTTAATAACCCATATAAACATTACGATAATGATTGGGATTGTTATTGCTAATAGTAGTGCTAACTTCACATTTACAAAAAACGATAAGATAATACTCCCCACTATAAGAAGTGGTGCACGTAATAAAAAACGCAATCCCATAAAAATCGTATTCTGCAGTTGCGTAATATCATTTGTTAATCTTGTAATTAATGAAGAACTAGAGAAGGAATTACTACGTGCAAAGGTAAAATATTGAATGATCCGATATAGTTCATTACGAAGACTATATCCAAAATTTTGACAAACATGGGATGCATAGAAAGTATTGATTATCCCGGCAGCAAAAGCTATTAGGGAAAAAACAATTAAAAGTGCTCCCCAGAAAAGAACTGTGTTTGTATCTTGATTAGCCAATCCATCATCAATAATCCTGGCCATAATTATTGGTTGTACTAGCTCTACTGCAAGTTCTGTTAACATAAGAATAAGTGCTATAGCGATACTCCATCTATAGTCTCGAAGCCTAGCAAATATTTTGGACATCGTTCTCCTCCATCTGTTATTTTCTTATCATTAAGTAAAAATAATATATGTAACTTTCTACCTCTTAAACCCTAAAACTACACCAATTCTTTAGGAATACTAAATAATATTTTTATCATACCTTTTTTTCCACGAATAGAAAACTAAATTATCTATAAATAGTAAGAAGCTGCTTATACGTTTTTTCATTTAAGAATTAACAACAAAGGGTCTGACTTCACTATACAAAATCTCATTATCTAGCAGCCAACAGATAATGAATTTGTTTGTGAGGTCAGACCCCTTTATTATTATGTAATCTACAATACTTTACTTAAAAATGAAATAGTACGCTCTTCTTTTGGATTGGTAAATAAGTCTACTGGTTTATTCTCTTCTATAATATATCCACCATCCATAAATATCACACGATCTCCTACTTCCCTTGCAAATCCCATTTCATGTGTTACAACAATCATGGTCATTCCTTCTTTAGCAAGATTTTTCATAACTTCTAATACTTCACCTACCATCTCAGGATCTAATGCCGATGTTGGTTCATCAAATAACATGATAGCTGGTTCCATTGCTAATGCCCTTGCAATTGCAACACGCTGTTTTTGCCCTCCTGACAAAGAATCCGGGTACACATTTGCTTTATCTTCTAGACCTACCTTTTTTAATAGTTTTAACGCTTTTTCTTGTGCTTTTTCTTTAGAAATCTTTTTTACTTTCATTGGGGATAACATAATATTTTGAAGTACTGTTTTATGTGGAAATAAGTTGAATTGTTGAAAAACCATTCCTACGCTTTTTCGGACTTCATTAATATTTATAGATTTATCAGTTATGTCTTTTCCTTGGATATGAATACTTCCTCCAGAAATATCTTCTAATAAATTAATACACCGAAGAAATGTAGATTTACCAGAACCTGAAGGTCCAATAATAACCACTACTTCTTGGAGATTGATTTGTACAGTAATATCCTTCAATACTTCATGTTCACCAAATGACTTTTTTAGTTTATTTATTTCTATCATACTGTTTTCAACCTTCTTTCTAACCGGTTTAAGAAGAAGCTTAATGTTAATGTTAGAACAAGATAAATAACCGCTACCGTTAAGTAAGGCTCCCATACTCTGTTATACTGACCCATCATTAATCTGGCATAATACATTAGTTCTGGTGCAGCAATGATAGCTGCTAGGGATGAGTCTTTTATTAATACGACAAACTCATTACCTAGAGGTGGTATCATTCTTTTAACAGATTGAGGAAGAATAATATATCTCATTGCTTGTACATGCGTCATTCCTAATGACCTGGCCGCTTCCATTTGCCCTCTTTCAATAGATTCAATTCCAGCACGAAAAATCTCGGCAATATATGCCCCTGCATTTAAAGATAACGCTACTATAGCAGCAGTCATTGCATTAGTAGAATCTAAGAATAATGGGATCACACAAAAATGGATAATTAAAATTTGTACATATAGTGGTGTTCCTCGAAAGATAGCAATATAGCATTTAAAGGGAAAGGAAATCCATTTACTTTTAGAGATTTTCCCTAATCCAATTAACAACCCTAATATAGTTCCGAAACAAATTGCATATAAGGATAATTGAATCGTTATCAAAATTCCTTTTATAAACAAATCTGCATACTCTATAATAATTGAGAAATTAAAATCCATTCTGTCTCCTCCATCATAAAAAATGTAAACGGCTATCTCATCTCTCTATACAATTAAACAAATGTTTTAATCTTCCACTTCCTATTCATATTGTAATTTGAGGGGAACATGAATATTTCATAGCACAACAAACAGTATCAGATAAAAAAGGAGTACTAAAAGAGGAAAATCCCCACCTAGATACAATAAGAGGAAGCAAAAACTTCCTCCTTGTAAAAAGCGGGGTCAAGACCTATTTTTTAGTACCCTACCTCTTATGATTCCTCTATTGTTGCGCTTTTAAATTATCAATATTCGGTTCGGTTCCAAACCATTTTTTGTATATATCTTCATACTTTCCATTCTCTATAATTGCATTTAATCCTTTACTCAAATCATCTTTCACTTCACTATTCTTTGGAAACATAAATCCATAGTATTCAGATTCAAATCCTTCTTTATCTTCTATAACAACAAAATTATCTTTCGGGTTATTTTTAGCATAAGTCTCTAATACAGCATTATCTGCTACAACTGCGTCTGCACCTTTATTCTTCATTTCTAGAATGGCAAGATTATTATTCTCGAATTTCTTAACATCTTTATTCCCATTTCCTAGTAAGGCATCTACTGCATCAGCACCTGTTGTACTAGCTTGTACAGCAACTGTTTTTCCTACTAAATCTGCTGCAGACTTAATATCCGTACCTTCTGGAGCCAATATTTTATTGGTGCTTTCGAAATATGGAACGGAGAAGTCATATGTTTTCAAGCGATCTTCATTAATGGTAATAGCTGATAATCCAACATCAGCTGTCCCATTTTCTAATTCAGCAAAAACAGGATCCCATCCAACATTCACTATCTCAAATTCATAATCTGCTTCATCTGCTGCAGCAGTAAAAACATCTACATCAAATCCTATTATTTTATCTTTTTCCATATACTCAAAAGGAGCATATGCTGCATCTGTTACTACTCTTAAAGTCTTCTTGGTCGATTCTCCTTCTCCATTACTTTCTTTAGCACTTCCACATGCAGCTAAGACAAACAAAATAAACATAAATAGTGAAAATAATAATGTCTTTTTCTTCATAATATCTTTTCCCCTCTTTCTTCTAGCCATATTTTAGTAGGTGAATTTCATAATTCCTATCAATAAAGCACTTCTTTCTACCTTTCCGTGTTACAATTCATTACACATCTTGTAATATTTTCTGAATATAATTATAACTTCAAGTCTCTTTTTACTCAAGATAACTTTTTAAAATTTCAAAAAATTTAAATAAAATAAAAAAAGAAGTTTAGCTAATGGATAACTAAACTTCTCTTCCTATTTCGTACTTAAATAGTCACTTTAGGAAAAAACTCCTCATATAAAGCTTTAACTGCTCTATCGGCAACAGACTCCTTCACCCCAAACATCATGCTTACTTCTGAAGAACCTTGGTTAATCATTTCAATATTCACTTCTGCTTCAGCTAAAGCTTTTGTAGCTCTAGCAGTGGTTCCTACATTTCTTCTCATTCCTTCTCCTACTAGCATTATAAGAGATAAATGATGTTCGATTTTCAATTCATCTACCTGCATCTCTTCCGTTATTCGCTTTAACAATTGTTGCTCATCTTTTCCTTCTATTTGATGTTCCCTAATAATAATAGTTAAATCATCAATTCCTGAAGGCATATGCTCATAAGATATCTCGTATTCTTCCAAAATAGATAAAACTCTTCTTGCAAAGCCTAACTCTCTATTCATTAAGTACTTACTCATATAAATGGAGCAGAAGCCCTTATCATTTGCAATACCTATAACAGGACCATTTGTATTATTTCTTGATGCTACAATTCTAGTACCTCGTGCATCCGGGTTATTTGTATTTTTTACTTGTACAGGTATTCCTGCTCGATAAGCTGGAAATAAAGCTTCTGCATGGAATACAGAAAAACCTGCATAAGATAGTTCTCTCATTTCTCTATATGTTATTTCTTTAATTTCCTTTGGATTCTCCACAATAGTAGGATTCACAGAAAATACTGCATCTACATCTGTAAAGTTTTCATACAAAGTAGCTTTTACTCCATTAGCAAGAATAGCACCTGTTATATCCGATCCACTTCTAGAAAATGTTACTACTTCCCCTTTGTTATTCAAACCAAAAAAGCCAGGGAATACAATAACTTGATTTCTATTTCTTAGTTGGTATAGACGATCATATGATTCTGGAAGAACTTGTGCATTTCCAGGATCATCGCTAACTATTAATCCAGCTTCCTTTGGACTCACATAAACTGCATCTAATCCCCGTTTTTTAAAGAAATGTGCCACTAATTTTGCATTACTATCTTCTCCACTAGCCTTCATAGCTTCCATAAAAGCAGCTTCATTTAATTCCTGATTTTCTATCAGTTCCAATAAATCATTTTTTATATCTGCAATAATGTCACTAGATAAATCTAATTCCTTTGCAATACTTGCATACCTTTCCATTACTTCTTCTAGATAGATATCTATGTTAGATCCTTCTAATCTAGCTTTAGCACATTGTATAAGCAAATCTGTAACTTTCTTATCATCTGCATGTCGCTTACCAGGTGCAGAAACAACAATTATTTTTCTTTCCTCATCTGCCTTAACAATCTCAAGGACTTTCTCTAATTGGCTGCCTGAGGCCAATGAACTTCCTCCGAATTTTACAACCTTCATTTTCACAGCTCCCATATTGTTCGAAATATTATGATTTTATTACTAATGATTATTATCAACGTTTCCTCTTAAAGAAGCAAGATATTTTTCCATAATATAAATACATTTGTACTCTCTAAAAATACATATGGAAATATATTCAAATTCCGCCAGTAATAATTACCTTTATACTAGTTTAATAGGTATAAATCGCTTTTTTTTAGTTGAATTATGCGATAAACTAATATTTAGTCAATCGAAATTGTTTGTTAGAAAGAAGTGTTCGGATGGATAGTCAACAATTTGCAAAAAGAAACCTATTCATCATGTGGTTTGCAAACTTTTTTATAAGTAGCTGCATGACGATGGTTTTACCCTTTTTATCCCTATATATTCAATCATTTGGCCAATACTCAGAGGAATATGTTCAACATTGGTCAGGTCTTTGTTTTTCTATTACCTTTGTTGCAGCATTCTTATTCTCACCGTTATGGGGGAAAATTGGTGATAAGTTCGGTAGGAAAAAGATTCTAATAACGTTAGCAATTGGTTTGGGAATCTCTATTTTTCTAATGAGTTTTGCTCATTCAGTCTGGCAAGTATTTATTCTCCGTTTTTTCACTGGTTTTTTCACTGGATTTATTCCTATGTCACAAGCTTTTATCTCCACTCAAACTCCCAAAAATATAGCAGGAAAAGTATTGGGTACACTTCAAACTGGAAGTATTACAGGATCCTTAATCGGCCCTCTTTTTGGTGGAGTTCTTGCTGATAGCTTTGGCTATGGAGATACCTTCCGCTTTACTTCCATAGCAATATTTATTTCTGCCATATTAGTATTCACAACAAAGGAATTTGTTCTTCCTGTTCAAAAGGGAACAAAATCAAGTTATACGAGTAAAGAAGTATTAGTATATATTTTAAGAAATCCTGTATTTATTACTGTTCTTGTCATTTCAGCATTTATTCAGATTGCCCATTTCAGCGTTCAGCCAATCCTCTCTCTATTTGTTAGTGAACTGCATGGCCCTAAAAACATTGCTTTTTTCTCTGGTCTTGCATTCTCAGCAGCAGGATTAGGAAATTTATTGATGGCAAGAAGATGGGGAGAAATCGGTGACCGTTCTGGTCATTTGAAAGTACTAGTTTCTTTATTATTTGTAGCTGGTATTGTTTATTTTCCGGGTGGATTTGTTAATCACTACTGGCAACTACTTATTATTCGTTTTATTCTAGGGGTTGCAATTGGAGGCATGATTCCTGTGCGCATTGCATATATTCGTCAAGAAGTTCCTATTGCTATGCAAGGGGAAGTAATGGGATATGAAACAAGTCTTCGCTTTTTAGGAAATATCATTGGTCCTTCTCTCGGAGGAATGATCGCAGGTAACTTCGGATTTTCTATGGTATTCTTTTCAACCAGTATGCTTTTATTAGCAAGTGGAGTTTTTCTAATTTCTATCATTCACCGCCATCCAAAATTTATGAAGCAACATGTTTCGTAAATTTTAATACAAACTGCCGTTAACAATTTATTCATTAACAATAATCCTTCTTATAATGTATAATAAAATGGTAAAAATAAGGAGGAGATTTTTTGTCCAAATCAGCTGCAAGAAAAAAACGAGATAAAAAGTTCCAAGAAACTGGGTTTAATTCTGCTATAAAAAGAGGTTCATGGGGCTCCATCGTTCCCATTACCAAAACAACAAAAACAAAACAAGAACTATTAACAAAAAAACAAAAGAAATATAAAAGAAACCATTCCTCCCATTATGATGAGAATGGTTTCTTTTATGTTAAAATTCCCTTAGCTTATTAAAGCATGGATAATTTATTCCTTCTTCCTTACATAAAATTTACGACCTAAAACTTAATTTGGTAGTTCAAAAGAAATTGATTAAACAAACTACTCCATTTATAATGGATAGAAATATTTAAGGAATTACGGGTGATTAGTAAAAGTGGAAAGTTTGA
>DATMFU010000383.1:0-5177 GCA_035556015.1 Niallia sp.
TCCTTATAACTTACTGTGAGTGGAGGAGCTATCCGGAAAACCCCGCCCATTCCAGGTAGACAAACAATATTCATATGAAGTCCTAACTCCAGGCATCTAGCTGTGATTTTATCGCCAATATCTTCTGAGCGCTCTTTCGTAGTCTTATTCTTCACAATTTCAATTCCTTGTAAGAGACCACGTCCTCTTGCATCTCCGACCACTTCGTGTTTCTCAACTAACTTATGGAGCGCTGAAGCTAGATATTCTCCCTTTTCTCTAGCTTGCATAAGGAGGTTTTCTTGTGCAATTACATTCATCACGGTACATCCAACAGCAGCTACTAGTGGGTCGTTAACATGTGATGTATAAAATACAAAGCCATTATCATGTGCTTTTCGTTCAATCTCTTCTGTTGTCACTAAAGCTGCAAGTGGAAGTCCTGCACCAAGTGTTTTGGATAGTGTTAAAATATCAGGTGTTACACCATCATGTTGGTATCCATACCAATACCCAGTTCTCCCAAAGCTTGTTTGGGCCTCATCAAATATCAAGAGCATGCCTCGCTCATGGCATTTTTTCTTTAGTTCTGCAAAATATCCTGGTGGAGGCACAAGGATACCCCCTCCAGAAACAATCGGTTCTACGATGCAAGCTGCCAAGCTACCTACAGATTGTGCATCAACCATCGAAAAACCATAATCTAACTGTTTTTGCCAATCTAATTCCCCGTCTTCCTTAATAAAATCTGGACGATATTCATATGGAGTTGGAATGGCTAACTGCCCTGGTGAGCCAGGAATGCCAATTTTACGAGAGGAAGCATAGGTTGCGCCAGCACTTCCTTCTGTTAATCCATGCCAAGAGCGATTAAAGGAGACAACCTCAAACTTCCCGGTGACTAATTTTGCCATTCTCAATGCAGCTTCATTTACTTCTGAACCAGTTGATAATGGGATAACCTTCGTAAGGGGAGCATTTACTGTTTGCGCAATATGTGTGCATAAATTAATACTAGGTCTTGAGAGCATACCACTGAATAGATGATCTAGGCGACCAGCTCCTTCACGTAAGGTGGCTACTACCTCAGGATGAGAATGACCAATCGTAGAAGACATTTGTCCAGACGTAAAATCTAAAATTTTTCTTCCCTCTTCTGTAAAGATATAACTACCTTCTGCATAATCAATTATTTCTGGAATAAATGGTGCTCCATACCTTCCAACATGCTTTTCAACGTCCCCCCAAGGATCTATTCTTTTTTCATATGGCTTTATCATTTTCTCATCCTCTCCCTTCACCATGTTTGCTCATTATCTGTTTAATGTTTATTATTAATTAATAATAAACATTAAACAATCAACTAATACTTAACAATATGTTTAGTTATTTTGAAGGGAGGAGTCCAATGCTGAACACTTGGAGATTGCAATTACTTATACAATTTGAAACTTTAGGAACGATGCATCGTGTAGGAGAAGTAATGTATATCAGTACTGCAACCGTATCTCAACAGCTTAGTCTGTTAGAAAAAGAGACAAATACCATCTTGTTTGAAAAAGTTGGGAGAAGAGTCCAATTGACGCCTGCAGGACAAGCTTTGGTAAAACAAGTTAGGCCGGTCCTAAATCAACTTGAAAAGATTAAAAATTCTTTGTCGGACACATCTGACGTTATTCAAGGCACCGTTCGGATTGCCTCCTTTTCAAGTGCTTTAGAGACAATCGTTATTCCAGTTGTTTCAAAATTATCAACAAAATATCCTAAACTCCAAATTAGGTTATCAGAAATAGAACCTGATAACAGTCTACCTGCCCTAGACTCCAATCAAATTGATTTAGCTGTTGTCGCCTATTTTGAAGAACCTAACACTTTAAAGCAAAATGATCGAAATCTTGTTAAGCTTGGAACAGATTCTCTAATGGTATTAGTTAGTGATAAACACTATTTGAATACACATTCAAGTATCAAAATCGAGGAACTTATGGAGGAAAATTGGGTAATGGAACGAGAGGGTACTTACCTTGCAGAATACACCATGAATCTTTGTCGAGCTGCTGGTTTCCAGCCAAACATTAGAAATGTTTTTCAGAGTTATTCAGCCTTTCAGTCAGCGGTTGCTAATAATTTTGCTGTCGGAATACTCCCAAATCTAGCAGTAAAAGAACAGGTAACGGGAGTTCATCTTCTTCACTTACAACCAGAATCAACACGATACATCTATTTAGTTGCTCGTAGTCCTCAAACGAAATTGCGCTCCATACAGATTGTTTCCGAAGCAATTAAACAACAAGCTAAACAAGTATTCACATGATACTTTGTAATGATTAAATTAGTATAAAGAGAGATTATTGTCATACTAGTTTTACATATTCCAGTCAAAAAGGCGTTGCTTCCGTATGCTGCATCGCCTTACTTTCACCTTCTATTTATGTATTTTCCAATATGTATTTGGTCCATTACTTTTTATTATTGCATGATTAGGTACTTGTTTCATAATAAGTAAAAACGTGAGTATATCTACAGCTGATCCCATAGAATTTAGTAGAATTAAGAATTTTAAAGTAGTATTCAACATTCCAAATAAACTTAATAAAATGGGAGAAATAATCGAAATTATTAAAAAAGGTGCTAGTGTAATAAGAAGATATCTTGATTTGGTAAGCTCTTCTTCCGTCATTACATAACCTCCAAATACTGTGAGTCCAATATATGTTTTTGGAGAATGAATGAATTTGGGAATAAATATCAAATGAAGTACTTCATGAATTAGTAACAGGATAACTAACCAAACAATACTATTTATGTTAATAGCTATTGTTATAGAATCTGAACCAAAACCAAACTCCCGTAAAGAAAGACTAGAGGTAATATTAATAATCCATATTGAGATGATTACAGCGATAATCATGAAAGGACTGGATAATAAAATAGCTTGTATACAATTTTTAGGTTCTTTTAAGTAAGTCCAGCCATTTTTTAATAGATCCTTATGTAAATCATCATCACTTTTTGGCATTCTATTTAGTATCTTCATCAAAATTCTCCCTTACCACATTTTCTTTAAGAAATATTTTCCTGAAGTAACTCAATAAGGCTTACGTAATAGCTTAATGGATGTGGAGCAAAGTCTGCTTTATCTACTACTCTTTGGATTTCTTCTCGCTCTCCTTTGTCATTCACTTCAAATCCTCGTACTTCTATTGTTTCCTTTGTTCCGTTCCAAAGTGCATAAAAGTCATCTATAGTAGCAGAGACAATCCCGGCTACCTCTTCTTCTTGTAAGAGGAAAGCTTCTTCATTTATTGTTTTTTTATATAAATAGGTATGAGCAAACTCTTTATCTAGTAAAGTTCCATTGATCATTTCATAATGTAAGATTCCTAAATAGGTTAAATCCTCGATAGTAACGTTTATACCTATTTCCTCCTCCATTTCTCTTACCCCATCTTTAACATTTTCTGTAGACAAAAGATGGCCTGCAGCTGTAATATCCAGTAGGTTCGGATAATCCTTTTTTCGGGGACTTCTTATTTGTAAATATATAACAGGTACTTCCTCTTCTGATACAATCCAACAATGAAATGTTTCATGCCATAAACCCTTCTCATGTACTTCCTTCCGAGTGGCTACACCTATTTGTCTTCTAGTATCATCAAAAACTTTTAACCATTCCTCTTCCATTTTGCTAGCTCCTTATCTCTTTTTCGGATAAACTTCTTTCGTCATTATATCTTACTTTTATTTCTTTCAATAGGAGCAAAACCAAATCAAATCCTAATGACATAAAAAATATCTCAGATTTCCTTTTTGATAACTGAGATATTAGTAGAACATTTTAAGTCTCATCTAAATTAGCAGCATTCTAGTTAAAGAAGTACTTCCAATAGGAAACTAAAGTGATGATAAAACTTATTACCACAAATAAAATCATTCCCAAAATAATAGGCGAAATGCGAAGTTGGAATGGACTAATTCCTTTCTCCTGCCATGTCCATCCCTCTATATGTGCATTAAAAAACGTATTCTCCTGGTGGATGATTAACCGATACAAATAAACAGCCCCAAATAATAGTAATCCTCCTAAAAATATCGTATCAATAAACTTCCATCCTAATAGAAGGGACACTATTTTTATAATACCGGTCTCACAAATTAATGTTGCGATCATTAGATTTAGATTTTTCATAATAACTCCTTACAACATTTTACTCATTACTAAATCTGTCACTTGGAACTTTACCTTTTTGTACAAATGAATGGCCCTTTCGTTATGCCCAAAGACATGAAGAGATAACTTCTTCGCACCAAGCAAACGTACATAATCCTCTAAAGCGAAAAGAGTAGCTTTTCCGTATCCTTTATCACGTTCTTCTGGTTGTATAAAAAAATCATATATAAATGCTTCTTTCTGCATGTTTTCAGGGTCAAATCTTACCCACAAGGATCCAATTCCTTTACCAGAATCTTCTGTTGTGATTTCTAAAAGAAAATGGTTTTTCGTATGTAATCCTTCTGGCAAAAGATTATTTATTTCCTGTGTAGCTCGCTTTTCACTTTCCTCTTCTAGCCATGTCCCTGCTACCACTTTCTCTTTAGCATATTCTTTAATCATACGTTCCATATAAGGTAAAAAAAACTCTTCTGACATTTTCTTCAAAAACACAGTCATTCCTTTTCCTCCAATTATTTCCTATTCATTAGAGTAAGCATCTGCTCTTAGCAGATGCTTACTCTTCATTACACTTCTTTAATAACATCATTCGTCATTCTTACTAAATTTCCACTTGGGTCAAATAGGAAAGATATAAAAAAGCTAACCGGTAAAACAATTGCATATAAATAACCTTTATATACTTTTCTGAGCAACAAAGTCACCTAGGACCCTTTACTTCCATTATACATTATTTTCTATCTTTTCTAAATATTATAGTCAAATATGTCTTCTCTCAATAAATTGGATTCCAATACCTAGCATAATTGTTCCCATTAAAAGAAGTATCCCAGCTGGTTTCAATAGTTCCATCATCGTGCCATCTCCTAAGACCCCTTTTTTCAATAGTTCCATTCCGTATGTTATTGGAATAAATTTAGAGATAAAAATCATTACTTTAGAAGTAACAATTTCAATTGGCCAATAAGCTCCACCAAGCATAGCAAAACTAACTGAAATTAAAGGAATTAATACATTGAACTGG
>DATMFU010000384.1:0-3005 GCA_035556015.1 Niallia sp.
TTCTTTTAAGACAACATCCTTCTATAAGAAAACTCAGAAATTCAAATTTTACACTATAATTAATAAATCATCTATTTAGGATTTGTAGATCTCTCAACATTTTTTTAAAATTGGCTGCATACACCTCTGGGGAGTAATTAGTTTTTATATGCTGAATTCCATTTTGCCTTATTAATTCTCTTAACTTAAGATTTGTCATTAGGTCCTTTCCTTCTCTTACTGCATCATGAATGTCCCCATGAGCAAAAAATTTTCCTGTTTCATTATGCTTTATAAAACTTCTAACTCCCTCTGAGTCAGTCGTCAAGACAGGACACTTACATACAAGTGCCTCCAGAACTGCATATCCAAATCCCTCTACTTTTGAGGTTGAACATAAGAATCCACCTGAGTCACCAATTTTTGAAAAGTATTCAGCCATCTTGCTATGTGGTTGGTTTGCATAGATTGTAAGATTATCTCTAAGTTTCAATTCATCAATACTTTTTTGAAAGGCCACCCTTTCATCTTGTGAAGAGAGAGTATTATCCTCAAAGATCCATAACTGAATTGAAGGGTTTTCTCTAATTAATTTTGCACCAATCAAAAGAAAATCCCTCCAATTTTTATTACTTATTAATCTGCCTACCCACCCAATAATTGGTGTTGCCATCTTTGGGTATTCTTTATATTGAAACTCATTAGAATTGAAACAATTATGAAAACAATACTTTTTCTTAGTTGGAAGATATTTATTAAATGCTCGGATTAAATGAGGAGTTACAGGATACAAGATAGCATCACTGTATTTATTAATTGTTTCTGCATTTTTTTTCAGATATTGATCAGCATAGTTTATACTAAAACCTAAACCCTGATTTTCATAAATTAAGATACCCTTATACCCAAAATTCCTTATTTTTTTCATTAACCTTAAATCCGTACAAACAACAATTACCTGGTAGTTTCCATTAGTAATTAAATCCCTTATTTCCTTATCATTATTAGTTATAAAAATTGTGGTATTTATTTTATTTTGTAAACCGGTGCCATGTTTAGTATATAAAAAATGACAATTAACCCTTTCCTTTTGAAGAGCCAGAAATCGCTGTCTATTCAGGGTTTCTATTCCACCACTTGGAAGGTAATAAGTAAAAAGGATATTAATAATGTTTTTTTCTTTTTCAATCTTCTTCGACTTGTTCCAAATTGCTCCTTTAATAACATAATTTTTCTTATTTTTAGAAAAATCGTTTACAATTTCTCCTGCTCCTTCATTTAACTTCCAATAACCAAATAGTCCTGGTTCATCTTCCGAAAATTCCCTAAACATATCTCTTTGTATTTCGGATCTTGTTCTTACAATACTCCAGATTCTTATATCTTTTAGATCTCCCACAAAAGATCCGAATGGGTGAGTTCCCCCTATACCTGCTGAAGGTACGACATTTTTTTTTGTACTCCTCGTACCTTCCTTGACAAATTTTCCATTTATATATAATAAAGGTAATTTACTGTTATATACAACAGATATATGAACCCAATCCGTAAGATTCGTTTTATATACTAATGTGGCAGGTAAATGATTTAGAGTATGTTCATAAACAGATACACCGTTTGTACCGACAGATATTCCTATGCCAGCTTTAGAAGAATCTCCATTTTCATATGCACCATAGTTTGGTACAATAACAAATCTTTTATCCTTCGTATCCGAAATACCCCTTCTAGTTTGTGCATCAATACCATGTGGTCTGATGGGCTTTGCCCAAAATTCTATTGTGAAATTATTAGAAACACTCGAATGTAGTTTTTCTTGTGTTACTAATATATTATTTTCTTGAAAGGATAGATAAACATCTTGACTCATAATCCTCCTCCTTAAGACAAATTCACCCTTTTTCACCTGTGAGTACAATTCATAAAACATGCAATTAATATAAAATAAAGTATAACTTAGTATATGTTCATAAGTATTTGTTATTTCTTTTCAAGCCCCTAATATCTTAAATTTAATTGAACTTTAATAAATTCCTAATAAAGAGGATTAAAACCTGTTATTTAATTGTATTTTAATCAATCCTTGTCAAATTTACGGTATTTCGATGTAATATCTAAAGCTATAAATCTCCTGAAGAAATGCGCTTATATTTAGCAATTATTTTAAACAAATGCATAATTTTATAAATGTAAAGAGAAATTATTGAAAGGAGGCTCATATGGAAAAGGTCTCAATTATTATCCCATTTTATAATTGCCAATATGTCGATAAAGCGATTGAAAGTGCTCTTGGTCAAACCTATAAAAATATTGAAATAATCGTTGTAGATGATGGATCTACAAAATATGTTGAAAAAGTACAACCATACTTTTCTAATATAAAATATATAAAGAAAGGGAATGGTGGTACTGCTAGTGCCTTAAATATGGGAATTAAAAATGCTACTGGAGAATATTTTTCTTGGCTGAGCTCAGATGATCTTTTTAGCCCAGAGAAGATTTCCAAACAAGTAAAGCTAATGAAAGAAGTGGGAGCAATGGTATCCTATTCCCCATATTTTATTATAAATTCGAATGGAGAAGCTATTAATCATATAAGAAAATATTATCCTACTAGAAAGGAACTCATTAAAACAGCCTTAAAACACTGTCCAGTAAATGGATGTACAGTAATGACTAAAATGGATGTTTTTTTAAAAGTAGGCTTATTTGATGAGTCCTTCCGTTATGCTAATGATTATGATATGTGGTGTCGTTTAATACTTAACTATGAGTTCTTTTATCTAAATGAACCACTTGTTCTTTACCGTCATCACGATGAAATGGGAACTAAAAAACATAGAAAGAAAATAAGCATAGAAACTAAATTTGTAAAAAAGAAGTATAGAAAATCTTTAAGGAATTATCTCTTTATGTTAATGAACCAAAAAGAATAAACATCTTCTTTTAGATGGATTTTTTTGAAGGCTGCCAAATAAAATAGTTGAGAAGTTTATATACATTTCTCAACTATTTTAGATTATTTT
>DATMFU010000385.1:0-26568 GCA_035556015.1 Niallia sp.
GATTTACTATGTCCATTATGTGGAGATCAAACGTCCATGGAATTAAGAGAATTGCCCCAAATAAGTAATTAGTTCTTGATGATCCAATAAGATATAACCTACTTGTTTTCATTGAATTAGTATCTATTTTATAAAATGGTAATAAAGTTTTTTATACATCTTTTAACATCACACAAATAGTAGGGGGAAGATAAATCCCCTTACTATTTGTGTGCCTAAAAATCTACATTTTGATCGAGATACATCGTTTCGTATGCATTCTTAGCAGCTTCTTCGGAATGGAACAATGCATCATCATCTTCAATGGTATGAAACGTGTCATTCAGAAATAAAGCAACGGCATTTGGATCTTTTGGATGTGGAACAATTTCAGCTGGTTTTACACTTGAAACAGTTGGAGTATGTGGGTTATGGTAAATCACATACACTTCATCTCCTAAGTTTAAATCTTTTGGGTCAATAGTATCCATTTTTACGTCTCCTTTTAAGTTAATTCTTTCTTCTATAGATTCTTTGTACATCTTCCGTAAATTATGAAGGCAATATATGTTAATTTTCATTTCTGCTTCTTCATATAGATTGCCAATCCTTCATTCTATTTGTAATTTCCATAGGATAAAATGCTTCTATAATATGATTGTTGTGACTATTTTGTGAATGAATTTGTTGAAAAGGACTTTTCTAGACTATTTATTTGATTTACAATCAAATAGATAGATGGTCTCATTTGCTATTTTTAAGTATAAGTAATCGTATAGGAGGATTTTTGTTGTATAACTCCATCTTAGTGTTCATTAGCATCCTAATTGTCTATATGGCATGCTATTCTTCCTTTGATTTGTTTCAGCTCGTTAAAAATGGGGAGAAAAATAGTCGGTTTTTGTTTTTAGCCAGTACTTTTACTATGGGTTTTGGCTTTTGGATTTTAAGCTTTATCAGTTTGATGGTAACAAATGTGAATGCAACAGCCAATTATAGTATTCCAATAACAGCATTATCCATGGTTGTAGGAATTTGTTTTAGTGGAATGGCATTTTATGCGTTATTAGATAAGGAAAAAAAGCGAATACGAATATATGTATCTGGATTCTTTTTTAGTTTTTCCAGTGCGTCGGTGTTAATGATTGGGCTATATTCGATTGGCAGTATGGTATATTCCCACATTGATTTATTGGTTGGAAGCTTTATTCTTTTATTTATTGGATTCTCGTTAAGTATTTGGATTTCTTTCTATCCCAGTCAAAAGAGATGGATTCCAAAAAAATGGACTAGAGTATTTAGCAGCATTATCATGACTTCAGTATGTTTGATCAGTCATTATATACTACTACAGAATGTGAGTGCACCTATTCTTCCTCAAGATATTCATACATATGAAAATAGTTTTATTATTTATATTGCCTTATTTGTAGCAATCTTAGTTTTAGGTGGGCTAATTGGAACAAGTGCCTTAATTGGTGAAAGATTTGATGGAGGAGACATGAATGTTCGAGATATGCAGCTTGCTCTAGATGAGTCATCCATCGTAGCTTTTACAGACAATAATGGCATAATCACCTATGTAAATGATAAATTTGTGGAGATATCTAAATATAGTCGGGAAGAGCTACTTGGTCAAAATCACCGACTCATTAATTCCGGTCATCACTCACCAGATTTTTTCCGGAATTTATGGGGCACAATCACAAAGGGTCATACTTGGAGTGGTGAAATTAAAAATAAAGCAAAAGATGGATCCTATTATTGGGTGGATACGGTAATTGTTCCTTTCTTGAATAAACAAGGAGTTCCGTATCAATATGTATCTATTCGTAGGAACATTACTGAAAAAAAGGAAATGCAACAGCAATTTGAAGAGTCCGTACGAGAGGTGCAGGATATTACTTATGCGCTGGAGCAATCAAGTATTATTGCCTTTACAGATAAAAAAGGTGTTATTACAAAGGTAAATGCTAAATTCTGTGAAATATCAGGGTACTCTCGGAAAGAGCTTATTGGTAATACCCATAGAATTGTAAATTCTGGATATCACTCAAAAGAGTTTTTCCAACATTTATGGACTACCATTTCTCGTGGGGAAATATGGAAAGGAGAAATTCGTAATAAAACCAAATTCGGCACTTATTATTGGGTCGATACTACGATTATTCCTTTTTTGGATAAAAATAATAAACCATATCAATATCTTGCTATTCGAAATGACATTACAGATAAAAAACGAACAGAAGAAGTGCTAAATCGTCAAGATAAGTTAGCAGCAGTTGGCCAATTAGCAGCAGGTGTAGCGCATGAAATTCGTAATCCACTTACCTCTATAAAGGGATATGCTGAATTTCTTAGTTTAGATGAAACAGAGAAGGATAGACAGGAATGTTTTCACATTATTTTAGATGAAATAGAAAGAGTCAATTCTATTGTCGAAGAGTTTATGCTATTATCTAAACCTTCTGTAGCATTATTAGAGAAAAAACCTTTGCTTCCTATCATTGATCAAGTGCTAACAATTTTAGATTACCAATTGCGGAAAAATAAAATTAATGTTCATAAAATGCATGAAAATATAGAATTTGTAATAGAATGTGATGAAAATAAACTGAAACAGGTATTATTAAATTTTATTAAAAATGCCATTGAAGCAATGCCAAATGGGGGAGGATCCCTAAATATTTCTGTAAAAAAGGTAGAAAAGGAAATCCATCTTATTATCAAAGATACAGGTATAGGCATGTCTAAAGAACAATTGAAAAAAATAGGTGAACCATTCTATACCACGAAAAAGGATGGAAATGGTCTTGGTTTAATGGTTAGTTTTAAAATAATTGAAAATATGAAGGGCAAGGTGTATGTGGATAGCGAGTTAGGAAAAGGAACGAGCTTTCATATGACTTTTCCATCTGCTTAATTAATTATTAGTGGTTATCTACATAAAAGAAACTTATCATGCAAATTAAACTTGTGCATGATAAGTTTCTACTTAATATTTTCAGTTACATTTAAGGCTTCTTTGGCTTTTCCTGTTCTTCTTTATCTAATTTTACAAAAAAACGTTGAACTGGTAACTTTAAACTATTGATATATTCTTCTAATTTTTTTGTTAAATAATTTGCTCGTTCAAAAATAATTTCTTTTAAATAATCCATTTGTCTTCTTAATTTATTTACATTTCCATTCGTTTCCTCAAGATTTTCTAAAATCGTTTCATGAAATATTTCCTGTAAAGTAAGTTTTTCCTCAACAGTTTCGTAAGCTGAATCAATGTGATTAAGCTTTTCTCTCATTTCAACTGCTATTTCGTTAAATTCTTTCATTTTATCCGTTAATATAGAAATATCTCTATCTTGATAAAGAATTTGATCAAATAAAGCAGTATGTCGAATTGCCTCTTCTAGAATTAATTTCTTCTGTTCATTAGAGGCATTCTCTAATACATGTATTTGTTCATATATATTGTTTGTTTGCTCATTTAGGTTAGATAAATGTTGAAGTAAATCTTTTGTTATAGAGTCATTAACTTGTAGTTTATCATTAATGGTATGAATCTGTGCTAATTGGCTGTCTTGTGATTGGATGGTATGCTCATGAAAGTCAGTGATAATATTTGTTAATTCTTCATTTTTCTTCTGTTGGTCTATAAGATAAGCTTTTAAATAATTTTGCTGATAATGTGTTTGGTTGTTGGAAATAGTTGTTGGATTGGTTGGAAAGTAAATTTTCGAGGATTTGTTAGGATGATTCTGTTTAGGCATTTTTCTCCTCCTTTCTTTCGTATCATATGAAAAGAAGGGGAGAAAGAGTGCATAATTATAGAAAAGAGAGAAGTAATTAGAAAATAAACACAAAACACTAGGAGAAGACACATAGGAAAGAGTTGGTAATTACTTTCTATTTACTTCTATTTATTTTTTACATAAAAGGAGGTATTCCGTTCGTGAACTGAGTCAATATTGAGGTAATAGACTCAATATCTTGATCATCTAAATTAAATGATTGTTTGATTTTGTTTTCTAAATCTTGACTTACATTCCTTTTTCCTACTTCTACTAATGCAATAAGTGCAAAACTACAATTCACAACACGAGCAAATTCTCTTTGCGTCATTTCGTAATTTTTTCGGATGAATTTGATAATTTCTTTGTTCATACTCCACCTCCAAAATGGTATTTAAAATAGTACTCCTAGTTAAGGGATGGTATCCCCTCTACAAAAACAATTTATAAAGATTTTCTTTCCATTTGATAGAAGAATTATAGATTAATAATTTCAAAATGTAAATATAAAAAGCATGTAAATATTGAGTTAAGCGCTTTCTGTCAACTTTTATTACCTCATTTTTTCATTTTTTATTAAGAAATTAAATTTTCCTCCTAAAAAACTATTTTTTTGTATAAAATAACCAAAAGTATCCTATTATATTATACAATTATTCCAATGACATAAATTTAGCGAACAATTAATATGTTTTTAATAACAAAATATGTAATGAAAAGTAACATGGTTGTAAAGTAACTATATTCATAACAACCTTATAAATAAACTATACTAAGTCCTTCTTAAGATTATGAGTATAAGAGAATAGGGAGGTATGAAAATGTCTTCTGATCAGTATGAAGTTATTGATTCCATCCTCTCAAGTAATGATTGCTGCTACCTTGCTACAATTGTCCATGTGGAAGGATCGTCTTATCGGAAAAAAGGCGCCATGATGTTTATTTCTGAACACGGAATAGAAAGTGGTTTGTTAAGTGGGGGTTGTATAGAGCAAGACTTATTAGCGAGAATAGAACAACTAGAGAGCCCGAAAGCCTTTTTCATGATATATGATCTTCGCTCAGAAGATGATCTTTCTTGGGGGCAAGGCGTAGGATGTGATGGCAGTATTTCTATCTTTGTTGAACCCATAAATAAAAAGTTGCGAAATCAATATGTAAAGGTGAAACATCAGTTAGAACAAAGATCTTCTGTTCAACATGTTATACAGTTCAATCAGCTATCAGCAAAAGTGGAAAGTTTCTTTTACTCCGATAAAGGAGAGATAATTGGCCAATCTTTCTATGAGGATGTTATCTTTGATGCCCAATTGATTCCGTCTAGCTGGAAAGGTAAACATATATATGAATATAAAAAGTCCTTTAATCCTCCACCTAGATTAATTATTTATGGTGCTGGCCCAGATGTTAAACCAATTGTATTATCTGCAACAAAAGTAGGTTTTTATGTCGTGCTAGCTGATTGGAGACCATTGCTTTGTACAAAAGAAAATATTCCCTATGCGAAAGAATATATAGTAGGTCATCCTATTCAAGCGATGGAAAAAATTAAACTAACAAGTCAGGATTACTGTTTAGTCATGACACATAGTTATTTAAAGGATCAAGAGCTCGTCGATTATCTTTTAAATAAACAGTTAACTTATTTAGGAATATTAGGTTCAAAAAAACGTACGATACGACTATTACAGGATAGAATGGTGCCTGATTGGGTGAAATTCCCGGTTGGAATGCCAATATTCTCGGAAAGTCCAGAGGAAATTGCAATTAGTATAGTAGCTGAGCTAATTCAATTAAAAAACTGTAAAAAGAAGGTTAGTCTATGATAAATGCAATCTACTTAGCAGCAGGAAAAAGTAGCAGAATGGGTAGACATAAACTTTCACTTGAATTAGGGGACAGTACTGTAGGAAATTTAGCTTTATCTGTATTAATGCAAAGTTCCTATATTAATGAAGTATTCGTTATTGTTCAGGAAGATGATTCCTTACACTGGATATCAAAAGAAAATAAAGAATGGCTAAAGGGGAAGAAGGGCCAAATCCTAGTTTGTAAAGAATCCTTTAATGGTCAATCGTTTTCGTTGAAAAGGGGATTCTCCATAGCGGTAAAGAGACCAGAACAGAAGATCTTAATCTGTTTAGCAGACCAGCCATTTATAAATGAGAAAATGATCGAAACTTTATATAGTGCAGAAATGGAGGAGGGGGACGAATATATTGCCAGTGTTCATAAAGGTGTGATAAAACCTCCTATCCTTTTTCATAAAAAAGCCTATGAGAAAATAGAAAAACTTGCTGGTGATACTGGTGCTCGATCATTAATAAAAAAGGGTAATTTACAAGGCAAAAAGATTGAATTTTCAGAAGATGATTGGTTTGTTGATATTGATACGGAAGAGGATTATTTAAAATGGAAGTAAATGGAGGTGTACGATGTATGAAGATAGATTCAGCAGGATATTCCACCGTTGTGGATACTCCAAAGGATATAACGGCCTTCAAAGAAATAGTAAACTCAAATAGTGTGATTATCGCAGGAGGTACTTTATTACAAGTTAATTGGGAAGCGGAAGGAGAAAAGCCAAGTCACTTAATTAGCGTGGAACATATTCCTTCACTTCAGAGAATTGAGGAAGTGGAGATAGGTAGTAAGAGGTACCTACAAATAGGTGCTTGTGTAACTATTGCAGAATGTTTAAGAAATAACGCAATAAAAACTTTTACACCTATACTTGCTGAAGCATGTCTTAAAATTGCAGCGCCAGCAGTTCGTAACCGAGGGACAATTGGCGGTAATGTTTGCAGTAAAGTTGGAGACACCATACCTGCATTATTAGCTTTAGATGCTATTTTACAATTTCATGATGGTGAACAAAATTATTCATTTCCCTTAGTAGATTGGTTAAAGCAACCCTCTAATCGAACCCCGGAATTATTGACAAATATATTGATACCCATAGATTTAACATCAAAGAATAAGGTCACCTTTTTTCAGAAAGTGGGCAGAAGAGAAAGCTTCACTGCTGCCATAATTTCTATAGCTGGATATGTAGAATATAAAGATAACCTGGTTCAACAAGTTCGACTAGCGATTGGAGGAGGAGCACATCAGCCCTGTCGATTATTACAGGTTGAAAAGGAGTTAAGCCAGAAGGCGATAGACAACAACGATTGGCTTACCATCCACAAATCCATTATGGAGGGATTTTCCTCCTATACGGATCCATTTGTTACAGCTGAATATCGAAAAAAAGTAGCAGCTAATTTATTCGTCGCGAATTTAAGAAAAAGGATAAATAAATAGTGAATAGAAAAGAGGAAAGGATATGGCTCTTCATATTAATAATTTAGAAAATCGTTGGAAAATTCGAAGAGACGGTGAACAAAAAGTAACTGGTAATTTAAAATACCTAACAGATTTGTCTTTTCCAGATATGTTATATGCAGGAGTACTTAGAAGTAAACACCCACATGCTGTAATTATTTCAATCGATACAAAAGAAGCGGAAGATCTTCCTGGTGTAGCTGCAATTATAACCCATAAAGATATCCCTGGTCTAAATGGATTTGGTCTTATAATCCAAGATCAGCCAGTTTTATGCAAAGATAAAGTAAGATATGTGGGAGATGCAATTGCTGCTGTTGCAGCGAATTCAAAAGAAATCGCAGAGAAAGCTATTACTTTAATTAAAGTAAATTATAAAATATTACCACCCATTATAGATCCAGAAGAAGGATTACATGCGTCCGCTATTCCATTACACGAAAAAGGAAATCTTTTGCATTCTGCTTCATTTAAAAAAGGGGCATCAGATTTGGAGGATATTTTCTCTTCTTGTTCTGCTGTAGTAGAAGATGTCTATTTAACGCCAAGGCAGATGCATACGTATATGGAGACAGAAGGTGGGGTAGCTGTCCCAGAAGAAGCTGGTAAGTTAACTGTTTATGCGCCGACCCAACATGGGTTTAAAGATCAGTTACAGCTTTCAAGAATTTTGAATATTCCAAAAGAAAATATTCGAGTCGTATCTAGTCCCATTGGTGGATCGTTTGGCGGTAAGGATGAATTAAATATTCAGCCATATATTAGCCTTCTTGCTTTAAAAACAGGTAAACCTGTAAAAATCCATCAATCAAGAAGCATGTCAATTAAATCAGGTATTAAAAGACATCCTATGAAGATTTATATGAAAACAGGAGCAGATGATAAAGGGAAAATAGTGGCACATAAAGTCAAAATTATGGCAGATACAGGTGCCTATGCTACTTTAGGTGCGGCAGTGCTAGATTTTGCAGTGGAACACAGTACAGGACCGTATAGAATAGACCATGTCAATATAGAAGGTTATGCGGTTTATACGAATAATGGTGTTGCAGGTGAATTTAGGGGCTTTGGTGGAAACCAAGTTACTTTTGCCTTAGAAACACAAATGGAACGATTGGCAGAAAAACTAAATATGGATAGCACCGTTATTCGACAAAAAAATATAAGAAAAGAGGATGATTTAGGACCAGTAGAACAAGAAATAGTTCCCACAGATGGGGCAAATGCTGTACTAAGAGAAATCTTAAAATCTCCTATTCTATTACAAAAAAATAAACAAAATAAAAGAGAAGAATTTAAAGTAAAGGGTGTTGGCTACAGTATCACTATGCATGGTGGTGGTTTAGGATTTGGTAGACCAGATCCTTCTGGAGCAAGGTTGTCTCTCACTAAAGAAGGTAAGTTAGAAGCATCCTTTGGTTTTGAAGAGTGCGGTCAAGGTTTAATAACTAGTATTGAAATGATCATGGTCGATACATTTGATTGTAGTTCTGAAGATGTTGCCATATTAATCGGAGATACTTCTAAGGTTCCTCATTCTGGTTCCTCCACAGCATCAAGAGCAACAAATATGGTCTGGCTAGGAATAAATAAATTAAAAGATACATTTAAGGAAAAGCTTCTTACTTTAGCAGAGTACTATACAAACATGGATAAGGATTTATTAACCTTTGGTAAAGGAGGAATTTGGCAGCAAAATAAAAATAAGGATAGAACCAATTTGGTTATTTCTTATAAAGAATTAGCTGCTAAGTGTGAAGAATTACCATTAGTAGCAACTACTTATCATTTTCCAACGACCCCTAATGCAATTGATGGTGGCCATTATTTATATACGTTTGCTGGAGTTGCCTGTGAAGTAGAAGTAGATCTATTAACAGGAAGAGTTGTGGTAACGAAAATAGATCATGTTATTTCAGCTGGACCAGCTGTAAATCCAATGGGCTATTTAGGTCAAATTGAAGGTGGAGCTAGTATGGGATTAGGATTTACGTTAATGGAAGATGCAGTGATGGAAAACGGTAGATATATGACGGAAAATTTAGACAGCTATTTAATTCCAACTATTTTAGATATTCCAAATGAAACCCAAGTCACAGCACTTGAAGAACTTTCTCTCGGAGATACATTTGGACCAAGAGGTGTAGGGGAAATTGGTACAGTGGCAGTAGCTCCAGCTATTGTATCTGCCATACATGATGCAACAAATCTTTGGATAACAAAATTACCTATACAACCAGCAGAAATATTAAAGGCAGTGGAGGATCAATTGTTAAAAGGGATGGAGGTACAGTATGAACAATCAAAAAGCAACTGAAAAAACAACAAAATTTACTGTGAATGGGCAAGAATATGAATTATCTCTTCCTCCAACCTATCGCCTTGTGAATATTTTACGTGATGTTTTAAATCTGACTGGAACGAAGATTTCCTGTGAAGTTGGTAGATGTGGAGCTTGTTCCGTTATTATGAATGGAAAGCTAGTAAATTCATGTTTAATAATGGCTTTTCATATAGATGGAGCAGAGATAATTACAATAGAGGGACTTTCGAAAGAGACTCTTCATCCAATACAAGAAGCCTTTTTACAAGCAGGAGCCCTTCAATGTGGATACTGTACACCTGGGATGGTAATTGCACTTAAGAGTTTACTAGATGAAAATCCCAATCCTATGAGAGAAGAAGTTCAAAATGCACTTTGTGGTAATTTATGTCGATGTACGGGATATGAAGGGATTTTACGAGCTGTAGAAATATTAGAAAATAGATAAGAAAAGAAAGGAATATCATATGTACTCAATAGCAGAAGTCAATAAAATGAGTCGAGAAGATTTTATTGAAAAAGTAGGATGGGTGTTTGAACATAGCCCATGGGTAGCAAATAAAGCTTGGCTTTATAAGCCCTTTAAGAATGTAGAAATGCTACATCAACTAATGGTAGATGTAGTGGTTGAAGCATCTATCAGTGATCAGCTTGACTTAATTAGGGCACACCCTGATTTAGGTAGTCGAATAGAGATGACAGATGTTTCTGTAAAAGAACAAAAAGGAGCAGGGTTAGATTCTTTAACAGAACAAGAATATAAGGAATTTCAATCATTAAATAAAGCATATATAGAAAAATTTCACTTTCCTTTTATACTAGCAGTTAAGGGACATACAAAAGAGACAATTTACCAAGAAATGCAAAAGCGGATTTATCATACAGAGAATGAAGAGTTTCAGAAAGCATTATCAGAAATTTATGCAATTTCTGAAATTAGATTATTAGGAATTATAAAACAATAAGGTAGGAGCTAATAATGAAAAAAGGATTAACCACACATGTATTGGATGTTTCAAGAGGAAAACCTGCAGAAGGGATAAAAGTGGAGCTATGGAAAATGGAAACACAAAGTAAAATATATTTAGCTTCTGGATTTACTAATGAAGACGGCAGACTGGAAACACCGCTATTAGAAACAGTTGAAGCAGGCGAATATGAACTATTATTTCATGTAGAAGAATACGTAAATAAGGTGAATACTACCAATAGTTTTTTTACTATTATTCCAATTCGATTCCGCATGGAAGAAACAGAGGATCATTATCACATACCATTACTGTTATCTGGCTTTGGATTCCAAACCTATCGAGGAAGTTAATTTTCCTTATACCTAGAAAGTAAGGGAAGGAGTTGGAAAATGAAAAAATTCGATTTGTTGATAAAAAATAGTTTAATTGTTTTTAGCGATGAAATAAAACAAGCTGATATAGGAATAAGAGGGGATAAAATCGTAGCTATTCAGTCAAAGATGAATGAATCTGCAGAAAGAATAATGGATGCAAAGGGTCTTCATATTTTTCCAGGCTTAATCGATTCACATGTTCATTTTAATGAACCAGGAAGATCAGATTGGGAAGGAATTGAAACTGGAAGTAAAAGCTTAGCTGCAGGTGGATCAACTACATTCTTTGACATGCCATTAAATAGTCACCCTCCAACTATTACAAAAGCAGCATTTGAAGAGAAAGATAGTCTTGCAAGAGAAAAGTCTATTATAGATTATCGTTTATGGGGTGGAGTCGTACCTGGAAATATACTAGAATTAGAGCTTTTACATAAGAGTGGGGTCATTGGTTTTAAAGCATTTATGTCTAACAGCGGAATTGATGACTTTTCTTCCTCTGATGATCACACTCTCTTTCAATCTATGAAAAAAATTGCAGAATTAAATAGTATTCTCGCAGTACATGCAGAAAGTGACATCATAACTGAAAATTTAGGGAATGAAAACAAGCAGAAAAAAGACTATTCTGCTGTTTCTTATTCAAAATCAAGGCCAATCTATTCTGAAATTGAAGCTGTTCAACGAATTATCTCCTATGCTGAAGCTACTAAATGTAAAGTTCATATTGTACATATTTCTAGCTCGAAAATTTTAGATCCGATTAGGAAAGCAAAACAAGAAGGTATCGATATAACTGTAGAGACTTGCCCACATTATTTGTCATTAAATCTAGAGGATTTGAATGAGTTAGGAAGTATTGCAAAATGTGCCCCACCATTGAGAGATCAAAGTGAAATAGATCTCTTATGGGAAGCGATTGTAAGGGAAGAAATTGATGTAATCGGATCCGATCATTCACCTTCTTTGCCAGCCATGAAAAAGGGCAATCTTTTGGAAGCATGGGGTGGAATCTCTGGTTGCCAATCAACCCTCTCTATTCTTCTAGAAGAAGGCTACTGGAAAAGAACTATCCCATTACACCTTATCTCTAAAATAACAAGTGAAAATCCCGCAAAAAGATTTGGGTTATATCCACAAAAAGGGAAAATTGCAATAGGCAGCGATGCGGATTTAGCTATTGTTGATTTAAATGAACAGTTTGTTTTAAAGGAAGAAGATTTATTTTATAAAAATAAAATAAGTCCATATATTGGTAAAACCTATAGAGGAAAAGTGAAAAGAACTGTATCTCGAGGAAAAATCGTTTATACAGATAACGAATAAAAGTGGAAATGCCAATTTAAGTGTAAGTAAAAAGCTGTTTATTAGCAAAAGAACTAATTTTTTGCTAGTAAACAGCTTTTTTGTGGAATTATTGAGTAGTTGCATCCTTTATAATACGAATGTTTTTGTTTTTATATTTAAACAATGTTCGTAAAATAGCTAATTTTTTCTTGAATTAACTATAAAATTACGTTATTATGCAGAATAAAGGTATTTACATTTGGAATAGGAGGAATTGTTTGAATATGCAAGGGGCTCCATTTACTTCACGATCAAAGAAAATAATGTTATTAGGTTCTGGAGAATTAGGAAAGGAAATTATTATTGAATCACAGCGTTTAGGAATTGAAACAATTGCGGTTGATCGATATCAAGATGCACCTGCTATGCAAGTAGCACATCGTTCTTATACGATTAATATGTTAGATGGAGAGCGATTAAGAGAGATTATTAAAAGTGAAAATCCTGATTATATTGTTCCTGAAATTGAAGCGATCGCTACTAGTACTTTAGTTGAATTAGAAAAAGAAGGATACAATATCATTCCTACCGCTAATGCAACTTATTTAACAATGGATCGCGAAGGTATAAGAAGACTTGCAAGTGAAACATTAGGATTGCCAACTGCTAAATATGAATTTGCTAATACTTTAGAAGAATTAAAGATTGCTATTAGGAAAATAGGGATTCCATGTGTTATAAAGCCTGTTATGAGTTCTTCAGGAAAAGGACAAAGTATTTGTCGTAGCATGGATGATGTAGAAAAATCATGGAATGAGGCAATAGAAGGGGGTAGAGGGAAGAAAACGAGAGTGATAGTAGAGGAATTTATTCGCTTTCAATCGGAGATTACTTTATTAACAGTTCGTTCTGTAAGTGGGACAAGCTTCTGTGCTCCAATTGGTCATACACAAAAAGATGGTGACTACATAGAATCATGGCAACCCCACTTTATGTCAGAAGAACAGCTACAAGAAGCACAAGATATTGCAAAAAAAATAACAGATAGTCTTGGTGGATTTGGATTATTTGGAGTGGAGCTATTCTTAACACATAATGGTGTCTATTTTAGTGAAGTTTCGCCTAGACCACATGATACGGGAATGGTTACCCTTATAACACAAGATTTATCGGAGTTTGCTTTACATGTAAGAGCTATTCTTGGTTTACCTATACCTGGAGTGAAATTATATCATGCAGGTGCGAGTAAAACATTAAAAGCAACAAAAGAAAGCAATGAATATAGTATTGAAGGGATGGAACAAGCATTAGAAATACCAAATTCACAAGTCAGAATTTTTGGAAAGCCTACAACTTCTAATGGAAGAAGAATGGCAGTGGTATTACATACAAATGAAACAGTTGAATTGGCAATAGAAGGAGTTAGAAAATCTGTGGAAAAGTTGTCCATCTCTTATTTCTAATAAATGAAATAATAATAAAATTATATAATCAGGGGAGAACAGCATGAAAATGAAAAATCGTTGGTTAATTGCATTAGCAGCAGTGGGAATACATATTTCAATAGGATCTGTTTATGCATGGAGTGTTTTTACTAAACCATTAGAAGCAAAATTTCACTGGAGTTTAACAAGCATTTCTTGGACATTTAGTATCGCTATTCTTTTTCTCGGATTATCAGCGGCATTTCTTGGACATTTTGTTGAAAAGTATGGACCTCGTGCATCTGGTACTTTAAGTGCTTTTCTATTTGGAATCGGAATGGCAGGAGCAGGGTATGCGATAAGTATAGAATCTTTACCATTATTATATATTACATATGGAATGTTAGGTGGAATTGGTTTAGGTGTTGGTTATATTACACCAGTATCCACTTTAGTAAAGTGGTTCCCAGATAGACGGGGACTAGCAACAGGATTAGCAATAATGGGGTTCGGATTTGCCTCCATGATTAGTAGTCCTATCATGAATAAATTGATAGTAAGTATAGGTATTTCTAACACTTTTTATTTATTAGCTGCGATCTACTTTGTTATTATTCTATGTTCGGCTCAATATTTACAAGCACCACCAGAAGGATATAATCCATTAGGTGCTACAAATACAACAAGCACTACTAACACACTAATGAAAAAAGATTTATCTCAATTAACAGCAAACGAAGCGATAAAAACAAAAAGATTTTGGTCTTTATGGGTGATGTTATTTATCAATATTACTTGTGGAATAGCTATATTAGCCGTTGCTTCTCCTATGGGACAAGAATTAGCTGGAATGTCAGTTGCTAAAGCAGCGACGCTAGTTGGTATTATGGGAATATTTAATGGACTTGGAAGAATTGGTTGGGCTTCTATTTCAGATTATATTGGAAGACCTAATGTTTATACATTATTTTTTGCCATTCAAGTAATTGCTTTCTTTGTTCTTCCACATATAAGCCATTCGATTGTTTTCTCCATCATATTATTTATTATTATGACATGCTATGGTGGGGGATTTGCATCTATCCCAGCATATATTGGAGATTTATTTGGAACGAAACAGCTTGGTGCCATTCATGGTTATATCTTGACGGCGTGGTCTGCAGCAGGTGTAGCTGGGCCAAGTATTGTGTCATGGATTCGCGAATCAACAGGAAGTTACCAAGGTACTTTACTTGTTTTCTCTAGCCTATTTATTGTTTCCCTAGCAGTTTCACTTTTAATTCGGTTAGATATTAAAAAGCTGAAAGAAATGAACAACGGAATAAATCAAACGAATAGTTTAAGCTAATAAAAGAATTTGTGTTTACTTTAAAGAAGGAGTAAACACAAATTCCTTTTTTTGTTATTTTTACTATGCAGAAAGATTGTTTAGTAGTATAGTAGGTTCAATGAATAGGTGAATTATTTTTTCAGTAAGGGGATTACATAGAATGGAAAACTTCAATACGCAATTTATGTATTCTATTATTATCATTGCAATAGGATACTTTTTTAAAAGAAGTAAATTATTGAAAGAAAAGGACGGGGAAGGGATCTCAAGGATCGTTTTTAATATTACATTACCTTGTTTAATCATTTCTACTTTCCACAATATCGTTATAGATAAGTCCTTAATGATGCTTGTTATTATCGGATTATTATATGGAATGATTATTGCTACTATTGGCTTGTATATGTTTAGAAAAGAGAGTAGGAAAGAAAAAGGGATGCTCAGTATGCTAATGCCAGGCTTTAATATTGGACTTTTTGCTTATCCATTAGTACAAGGCATATGGGGAGTGGAGGGCATTAAATATTTTGGCATGTTTGATATTGGTAATGCGTTTGTAACTTTTGGTATTTCATATTTAATCGGCAGTTATTTTTCGAAAGACGACGTCCAATTAAATGTAAAAGTAGCTGTTGGAAAAATGAGTAAATCTATTCCTTTAATGACATATGTGATTATCTTTATCATCAATATAAGTGGTATCCATTTACCTGCTCCCATTATAGATGTTACTTCAACCATATCGAAAGCGAATATGCCACTGTCTTTATTACTACTTGGGATTTATTTGAATTTTAGTTTTGATAAAAGATATTGGAAAGGGATAGGAAGAGTACTTGGACTACGTTATGGGTTTGGATTATTTCTAGGCATTCTTGCTTTTTTCTTTTTACCAGTAGATGATATGTTTCGTTATACCGTATTAATTGCACTAATATTGCCTATGGCAACGTCTGTATTGCCATATAGTGTTGAATTTAAGTACAATCAACGTTTTGTTGGTACAGCTGCAAATTTATCTATATTAATTAGTTTTTTCTTATTATGGATGCTTGGCAATATGATTGTATAAAAACACAGTAAGAGGGGAATCTCTTACTGTGTTTTTTAATGGAAAAGACAATTAGGATTATGTTATTTTGTTAGGAAATTTTCAGTATAGTACGGTTGAGATTGCTTATTAAACTCTACACCTACGCCTAAATTAGTGAAATCCTTTTGTAAAATATTTTCCCGATGTCCTAGAGAATTCATTAAACCTTCATGAGCAAATATACTACTGTTTTGTCCATATGCAAGGTTTTCTCCGGCCATCGTATAGCGTATTCCATCTTCTAACATTCTATCAAACGGTGATTCTCCTTCTAAATTTGTATGGTTAAAGTAATTGTTTTCTGCCATATCTAGACTATGATCTCTGGCAGTTTGTTTTACATTAGCATCCCATAATAAAGGTTTTAAATGATGGTTTACTCTGCTGGCATTGGTTAAGTCAAATAATTGGTATTCAAACCCTTCTTTTAAATTGTCGTTAGCTTCTACATAAAAATCTTCCCGACTTTTTTCCAGGGATGCACTTATAATTTGAAGGGCTGTTACAGTATTGTTTTCATGCTTATCAAAGAATACTGTTATATAGGAATTATCCTTAAAATATAGTTCATAATCTCTCTCTTCAGGTATTTTATAAATGACTAACCCTTTTTGTAATTGATTTAAAGGTTCACCTAGCTCATTTATTACTGTTTGTTTGACTGTGCCATACTTAATTCCATTATTTGAAGAAATTAAATCTTGGTTAGTATATAAGCCTGCTACTTTATTATCACTATCAAAGCTTACCATCACAAAATGTTGGTAATTTTGATGATAAGTGAACCAAGAAATTCCATATTCATTCATCGTTTCTCGTTGAGCTTTCCCCAATTCCTTTTCAACTTTTTCTTTATCATCTCCAAGAGAAATATTATAGATAGAAAAAGTTTGTTCCTCAGGATTGGAGAGAGAAGGTTTTTTTAGTTCCTCTGTTTGTTCTTCGACATTCCAGTCAGGGAGTTTTTCTTCTGCTTGTGATAATAAGGTCTTTAGTTTTTTTATCTCCCCTTGAAGAAGCCCAAAAAGATTAGAACTTGATTCCTCGTTCAGCTGAATGGTTTCGCTATCTTTTTGCAAGGTATTTATCCCTTTTTTCTCGAGTAAATAGGAACCAGCACTATATAAAAGTATTAGGACAATTATCCATTTAAATAATTTACGCAACATTATGTTACCTCCAATCGTTACACCATTATTGCCAATATTTTAGAGAAACATAATGGGAGTATATTCTTTGTAACCACATATAATAGAAGAAGTGAAAATTTATAGGAACCATCGATTGATTAAATGAAAGTCACTTAATGAATTATAACATTTATATGTCATTTACCTTATTACAAATGCCCTAAACTTTGTATTAACACTGTAATGAAGTTGTAATCGTTTAGTATTATGATTATTTGGAAGAAATTGATATAATGAATGGAAAGGAATACATAAGATTACAGTAATAATGCTCTTGCTATAAAGGATTAAAAGCGCATCGAAATGGTTAAAGGAGGCTTCCTATTGCAATTAGTTAGAGCAGATATAGATGAAGTTTTAAAAGAAACATCTGAATGGAAAGATAATACTTGCATATATGAGATCATAAAAATAGAGATTGATAAACTTTTAGAAGATACCAAAAATTGGAAGTAGCAAGTTAGAAACAACCTGTTAAAGGTTGTTTTTTTGTCAAATTTAATAAAATTGAGAACTTTTTTTCAATTTTCCTTTCGTAAATGAAAGTTTGCGTTATAATAAGTAAAAATAATATTTTAAGATAAGGAGAATTTACTGTGACAGAACAAGCAATTACTGTAACATTAACAACTGAAAAGAAACCTAAACCAGATCCTTCAACACTTGTGTTCGGTAAAGTTTTTACGGACCATATGTTTATGATGGATTATACAGAAGGTAAAGGATGGCATGATGCACAAATTCTCCCGTATCAACCAATTACTTTAGACCCTGCTTCTGTAATTTTTCATTACGGCCAATCTGTATTTGAAGGGCTTAAAGCATACTTAACGGCTGAGGGAAAAGTGTTATTATTTAGACCTGAAAAAAACTTCGAACGTCTAAATAAATCGAATGACAGACTATGTATCCCAGAAATCGATGAGGAGTTTGCATTATCTGCATTGAAACAATTAATCGAAATTGAAAAAGATTGGATTCCAAAAGGAGAAGGAACATCTCTTTACATAAGACCATTTGTTATTTCAACACAACCATACTTAGGAGTCTCAGCATCTATTAGCTATAAATTTATGATTATCCTATCACCAGTTGGTTCGTACTACAAAGAAGGAATTAAACCTGTCAAAATTTTTGTGGAAAATGAATATGTGAGAGCAGTTGCTGGTGGAACTGGTTCGGCTAAGACTGGTGGGAACTATGCAGCAAGTTTAAAAGCACAAGCAATTGCTGCTGAAAAAGGCTATTCTCAAGTGCTTTGGCTTGATGGAGTAGAAAAGAAATATATTGAAGAAGTAGGAGCAATGAATGTTTTCTTCAAAATTAATGGAGAAGTAGTTACACCAAAACTAAATGGCAGTATTTTACAGGGTGTTACAAGAGGTAGTATTATTGAATTACTTAAACATTGGAATATTCCTGTAGTGGAAAAAAGAATTGAAATGGCAGAAATTGCTGAAGCCTATAAAAAAGGGCATTTAGAAGAAGCATTTGGAACTGGTACCGCAGCAGTAATTTCCCCAATCGGAGAGTTCCTGTGGAATGAAGAACGTATCATCATTAATAATGGGGAAACAGGAGAATTATCAAAAAAAATATACGATACCATTACTGATATCCAAAATGGTAGAAAAGAAGATCCATTTGGCTGGACAGTTGAAGTAAAATAATGGTGATAAAAAGCAGGAGTACATGATACTCCTGCTTTTTTGTGCTATTTTTAAACTAATTCTTTAAATTCGGTAGTAACTTTATCTAAGATGAATTTTTGTACCACTTTTGCAACACCATCATGATTATTAGTATCGGTAACATAATCACTAATTGCTTTCACATCATCAGGTGCATTACCCATTGCAACACCTAAACCAGCAAACTCAATCATCGCTACATCATTATAACTGTCACCCATTGCTATTACTTCTTCACGCTTAATTCCAAGCTTATCAATTAGCATGGAAAGGCTTGTCCCCTTTGTAACTCCTAGTTCGGTAAACTCTAAAAAGAAAGGTTTTGATCGCATAACGCTTAATTCGGTAGAAAGTTCGTTTTGTAATAAGGCTTCTACCTTTTGTAAATGATCCTCTTCTTTAACCATTAGTACTTTTACTACTGGTTCTAGTATCGCTTCTTTGAAATTTTGTACTGTTTTTATTGGTAAACCTGTAATTTGTGCCTCAATTTCAGTAAAAGGATTGTTCTCTTGTGTAATAATTTCATCTCCAACATATGTATGGATCCACACATTTTCTCGAACACTTAATTCAAAAAGTTTATGAACTGTTTCTGGTGGTAAAGTACTACTAAACACTTCCTCACGTGTTTTGCAATTTGTGATTTTCGCTCCATTAAAAGATAGGATGTAACTACCGTAATCCGATAAATGAAGTTCACTTGCAACACCGTTCATTGCATATGTTGGTCTACCTGATGCGAGAACTACTTTTACACCCAGTTCTTGAGCATCCATTAAAGCTTTCTTCGTCACTTCTGAAATGGTATGATCATCTCTTAAAAGTGTATCGTCCATATCTAATACAATCATTTTATAAGTCATGTGATTGCTCCTTCCGTTTTTCTACTCGTATAAAGAATACAGGAAAAAAAGGAAGATGCCTATAAAAATGTACATGAAAAAGGCAAATAAAATAATGGGATAAATTTCCTTTAAAAAGTATTTGAATTATCTGAAAATTATTGTTATAATATAAAAAAGCAAAGGGGTTGATTCAAGTGGAAAAGTATTTATTAAATGCACCAAAACAGTCTGTTGAAAATGTAGTAGATTCATTACTTGCTGAAATGGTATTGGAAAAAGCCCTTTATAACTTCCGAAAAGATGCATTAAAAAAACAAATTGATCAATCACTTATGGAAAGAAACAAAGAATTGTTTTTTAAACTAACGGAAGAGTTAAATCAATTATCTTCCTAATAATTTCTCTATTAAACCTAATTATATTTTTATAGCAAAGACTGTCCTATGGCACAGACCTCACGCTAGATTATTTAGTGAGGTCTGATCCCATGCGTTGGACAGTCTTTTTGATTAGCTTAAAGAAAATGAAATGTAAAAAGGACACCTATAATAGGTGTCCTACGTATTGAGGCAATAAACTATGCTCCACATAGCATATTAAATGTTCATTGACTTATTCAATATAGCTCATCGCATATATAAATATAACATAGTTTCCGTATTACCGCAATAGCTACTCTAATTTAAAAATTTTTAGAATAATAGACTGATTTATTCTTTGGTTAAATGGTTCATGTAGGTGTGATTTCCGCATATAATTTGGTAACATATCACGTCCTTTTAGCTAGGAGGCTAAAAAGTGGTGAATAAGTATGAGCAATTAGCTGAGTATGTATACAAACGTCTCAAGAAAAATGAGAGCAACCAGAATTCAACCCACTTAAAGCTTACGTTTATAGGAAAAGGGGCAACTGCCTATGTATATAAGATAGCTCATACATCCTTTGTATTAAAAGTGTTTTTGCCGAAATATGCTTATCTTGCAGAAGAAGAAGGGAAAATGTATGAAAGATTAAAAGGCATACCTTATTATCCTAGTGTGCATGAAATAGGAGCATATTATATTGTAATAGATTATATAGAAGGAACTACTTTATTTGAATGTTTAATGAAGGGAATAAGAGTGAAAGAATTATGGATAAAAGAAGTGGATCGAGCAATATTATTGGGGATAGAGAGGGGTGTCAATCCATCTGATATTCACTTGAAAAATATTATCCTAACCACTAATGAAGAAATAAAACTAATTGATTTAGCAAGATTTGGTCAGAAGGAGAAATGCAGAAAGTGGTCTGACTTGAAGCATGTCTATTATAAAATTTATTGCAAACCATACTTTCCAATTAAAATAAACAGTGTTATCCTCGATTCTATTCGAATAATTTATAAACATATCTTTTTAAAAATAGTTAAATAAACTCTATACTACTATTATAAGAGGAAGGTCCATGACTTTCATATAGGAGGAATTTATAGTGAATACATATCGTTCTAGACAAGATGTACCAGAAAATGAAACCTGGAACTTAAAGGATATTTATGATTCAGAAGAAAAATGGGAAGCGGATCTACTTCTGTTAGAAAATCAAATAAAAGAAGTAGCTAAGTTTAATAATCATATTGATAGTCCATCCAGTTTATTAAGATATTTACAATTAACAGAGGAAATTAGTTTCGTATATAGAAAAGTCTTTGCCTATAGCATGTTGTTATTGGATTTAGATACTAGAAATAACCATGCACAAAGTCTAATTGATAAAGCACGACAAATTGGTCAAAAGTATAGTAATGCTACTTCCTTCTTTATGCCTTTTTTATTATCTCTAGATGAAAAAATACTACAAGAATATATTGATGCAGAAGAAGGATTAGTCTATTTTGAAAAAGATTTGAAAGAATCTTATTCCTATAAAAAACATGTGCTGAGTAAGGAAAAGGAAGAAGTGCTTTCTGAACTTGGGGAGGCTATATCTGTTCCGAGTCAAGTGTTTGGTATGATAAATAATGCAGATATAAAATTTGGCGAGATAACAAAAGAAGATGGTGAAAAAGTAGAGCTTACGAGGGGATTGTATTCAAAATTAATTGAAAGTGATAATAGAGATGTACGTAAAGAGGCGTACAAGGCCTATTATATGCCTTATGTTACTATGAAGAACACCATTGCTACAACATTTGCATCCTCAGTAAAAAATAATGTAAAACTATCTAAGTTAAGAAATTATCCATCGGCCCTTGAAAAGAGTCTTTTTAGTGATCGAATTCCTTTAGATGTATACACAAATTTACTTGAAGCAACAAGAAGTAATTTAACGTATATGGACGAATATATGACTTATCGTAAAGAAAAGTTGGGATTAGAGGAGCTACATGCTTATGACTTAAGCGTACCTTTAGTAGGAGAAGCTGCTCGTGAGGAAATAAGTTTTGATCAAGCTTATAACATCATGCTAAATGCATTACAACCATTAGGAGAAGAATATATTACCATTTTAAAAGGGTTTAAAGAAAATCGCTATTTTGATGTAAGGGAGACGCCTGGAAAAAGGTCTGGCGCTTATAATTTAGGTCTTTATGGAGTACATCCATATATTTTGTTAAACCACCAAGATGATTTAGACAGTTTATTCACGTTGGTACATGAATGTGGGCATGGAATGCACTCTTATTATAGTAGTAAGTATCAGCCTCAAATTTCATCAGGATATAGCATTTTTGTAGCAGAAGTTGCTTCAACAGTAAATGAAGTGCTGTTAATTAGATATTTACTTAAAGAGGAAAAGGATCCAGTTAAGAAAGAACATTTAATTCATCACTTTATTGATAGCTTTAAAGGAACGTTCTTTACACAAGTGATGTTTAGTGAGTTTGAAAAAATAGTTCATGAACAAGCTGAAAAGGGATTACCACTAACATTAGAATTCTTTAATTCCACATATGAAGATTTGTATAAAGCATATAATGGGAGTGAATTAGTAATAGATGATCAAGTGAAATATGGTTGGTCACGAATTCCACATTTTTATCGTCCGTTTTATGTGTACAAATATGCAACCGGATTTGCAGCAGCCATTAATATTGCAGATAAGCTATTAGAAGGAAATGAACAAGATCGGGAAAATTATTTAGCATTTTTACAAAGTGGTAGTTCGGATTATCCATTAGAGCTTCTGAAAATAGCTGGTGTAGATTTGACTAAAAAGGAACCTATTAATCACGCATTATCCATCTTTCACTCATTAATAAGAGAAGTAGTAGATAATTAAGATTTTAGATACGGAATAAACGGAAAATGTTTGTTTGAAAACAGTAAGTAATTTTAATTAAATAGAAAAAAGGGAAGAGGGACTCAAGTAGTTTGACTATTCGAGTCCATTCTCTTTTCTTAAATAATTATTGATATTTCTCTAAAATAGTGAAAAATTGAATAACAAACTCACTAAATATTTGCACGGAAGGCGGTAATTCTCGATTTTTCGGAACTATTATTCCTACAGTTCTACTAATGATAGGATCTTCAATCGGTACTTTAGTTGTGAATTTTGGAGTATTATCATAAAAAGTACTCTCCGGTAAAAGCGTCACACCCATACCTGCAGCTACCAACCCTTTAATGGCGTCCAGATCTTCTCCTTCTGTATTTATATTCGGCAAAAACCCTTCCTGTTTGCATGCGTCTATCGCAATTTTCTGTAAAATATATCCCTCAGGAAATAAGACGAACGGTTCATTTCTTAAATCACGTAAACGAATAGAACGTCTATCGGAAAGTCTATGTTTACTAGGTATTAGAGCGAACATTCTTTCTGTAAATAAAATATTACTTTTCAATTGGAAATCATCTGTCGGAACCGGTCCTAGGAATGCCAAGTCTAACTCTCTGTTTTTAACTGCATCAATTAGAAAGCTATAGGAGCCTTGTCTTAATTGATACTTAACATTAGGATGTTTTTCTTTAAAGGCAGATATAACAGTAGGCAGTAAATGACTAGCTAAACTAGTAGGAAATCCAATTTTTATAGAACCTCTTTCAGGATCTAGATAAGCATTTACTTGCTCAATCGCACGGTCTACTGATTTAACGATTGCTAAAGAATGGGTAAGAAATAGTTTTCCAATTGGTGTTAATTTCACATTTCTTCCTTCTCGTTCAAATAAGTGGACACCAAGTTCATCTTCTAAATTGGCAATTTGTCTACTAACAGCTGATTGTGCAACATGAAGATGTTCAGCAGCTTCCGATACATGTTCCCTTTCAGCTACTTCTATAAAATACTTTAATTGTCTCAATTCCAATACGTTCAACCTTCTTTTAAATGAATTTCTTCCTATTTGAAACTTTACAAGGGAAAATGTCTTACTACTAATTTAATCTGTTTCTATATTATTTTATATTAAAACGTGTTTCATATCAATATTAGATCATTTCTATCTAAATGATATATTGTACGTATAGATTTATGATGTATAATTAAGTTATCTGAATAAAAAAAATTGTTAGAAAATCTGACAGGAGTGGTTGAAATGACGTACAACCAAATGAAAAGTGCACAAGGGTTATATAGACCGGAATTTGAACATGATGCATGCGGAATCGGATTATTTGCACATATAAAAGGTGTTGCAACGCATGAAATCGTGAAGCAAGGATTAAGTATGTTATGTAAGTTAGATCATCGCGGAGGCCAAGGTAGTGACCCATTGACAGGGGACGGAGCAGGGATAATGGTTCAAATACCAGATGCTTACTTTCGTAAACAAGTGAGTGATATACAACTTCCTGAGAAGGGAAAATATGCAGTAGGAATGATTTTTTTCTCACAGGAAGATAAGGAAAGAGAACAAATTGAAGCACAAATAAATAAATATATCGAAGAGACTGGGGAAGTACTTTTAGGTTGGAGAACTGTACCGACAGATATCAGAAAAATCGGAAAAATTGCACAAAAGAGTTGTCCAATTATCCGCCAAGTGTTTATCGAAACAAACCCAAGTAACCAAGACAAATTAGCATTCGAACGTAAACTATATGTGATTCGTAAGCTAGCTGAGAATTGGGGTAATAAAGAAGGAAAAGAATTCTATTTTGCAAGTCTTTCTTCTAGCACGATTGTATATAAAGGATTATTAACATCTGATCAAGTGGAAACTTTCTATTTAGATTTACAGAATCCTGAATTTGTATCTGCTTTTTCCATTGTGCATTCTCGTTTTAGTACAAATACTTTTCCAAGTTGGGAACGAGCACATCCAAATCGTTATTTAATTCATAATGGGGAAATCAATACATTAAGAGGAAACTTTAATTGGATGAAAGCAAGAGAGCAACAATTTGTTTCTGAAGCATTTGGTGAAGAATTAGAAAAGATTTTACCAATCTTGGATGCAAACGGTAGTGACTCTTCTGTATTTGATAACGCTTTAGAATTTTTTATTCTTTCTGGTCGTAAACCAGCACATGCTGCAATGATGATGATTCCAGAACCATGGACGGAAAATCCACATGTAACAGGAGAAAAAAGAGCTTTTTATGAATATCATAGTAGTTTAATGGAGCCGTGGGACGGACCTATGGCTATAACATTCACAGATGGAAAGCAAATTGGTGCTATTTTAGATAGAAATGGATTAAGACCAGCAAGATATTATGTAACAAAAGATGACTATATTGTTTTTTCATCAGAAGTAGGAGTTATTCCTATTGAAGAAGAAAGGATTTTGTATAAAGAACGCTTAAGTCCAGGGAAAATGCTTCTAATTGACTTAGAAGAAGGACGAATTGTTTCAGATGAAGAACTGAAAAGTGAAATTGCAGGAGAACATCCTTATCAAGAATGGTTAGAAGAAGTAGTTCATCTTGAAAATGCGATTGAAGACGAACCTAAAACAATAGGAGATTTTCTAACTAGACAAAAGGCATTTGGGTATACGTATGAAGATGTCCAAAAGAACCTTATTCCGGTTGTTATAGAAGGAAAGGATCCAATTGGCTCAATGGGGAATGATACACCACTTGCTGTGTTATCAGATAAACCACAATCTTTATTTAACTATTTTAAGCAATTATTTGCTCAAGTAACAAACCCACCAATCGATGCAATACGTGAACATTTAGTTACGTCCACACTTTCCTGGATTGGAGCAGAGGGAGATTTACTGAACCCAAGCAAAGCTAATTGTCATCGTATCCAACTTAAAACGCCAATTCTTACTAATCATGAATTAGAACAGTTACGTTCTAACACGATTTCAGGTTTTGTAGCAAGAACATTAGATATATTATTTACTGATAACTTAAAGGAAAGTCTTAACTTACTTGTTCAACAAGCTGAATCCGCAATAGAGAGTGGAAGTTCTTTATTAATTCTTTCTGATCGTGGCTTGAATAAGAATGAAAAAGCAATTCCTGTTTTATTAGCAGTTAGTGCCGTTCATCAAGAACTAACTAGAAAAGGTATTCGTACAAAAGCAAGTTTGTTAGTAGAATCTGGTGAGGTTAGGGAAGTACACCATTTTGCTAGCTTAATCGGCTTTGGAGCTGATGCTATTAATCCTTACTTAGTTTATGCGACTTACCAAAAAGCAATTGAGGATGGTTCCCTTGATCTACCATATAAAGAAGCAGTTACACGTTACAATATGGTCATTACAGAAGGTGTAGTAAAGGTAATGTCTAAGATGGGGATTTCTACTATTCAAAGTTATCGTGGAGCACAAATATTTGAAGCAATTGGAATTGGAAAAGAAGTAATTGATGAATATTTCACAGGTACTGTTTCTCAATTAGGCGGTATTGATCTTGAGACGATTGCGAAAGAAGCTACTATTCGTCACGAATTAGCTTATGTAGATAGCTTAGATACAACGTTAGAATCGGGAAGTGAGTTTCAATGGAGAAAGGGTGGAGAACATCATGCCTTCAATCCAAAAACAATTCATACACT
>DATMFU010000386.1:0-8756 GCA_035556015.1 Niallia sp.
TTATCTCCACTACCTGAAGTCAAATCAGATAATGAGCCAATTAAGTCTGTTAGTCTACGAGGTGTAGTACCTTGTGCTTCCATTGCACCAACTAAATCTTCTTTGTACATAAATAAATTCTATAGCCTAATATTTCCTGATATTTAAAGGTGAGATCATAATGTTTCTCTAAAATTTCATAAAGATCTGGCCCAATTTCGTCTGAATAATTGAAATTAGGAGCCGATTTAATGGATGTATTTTTTTCTATACGAATTTCCTCAAAACCTGCCTCTTTTATTAATGCAACCCATTCTTCTTCCTTGGTCAGGGAAGGAAATCCATAAAATTGTTTAATTTCGTCTTCCTCTTTTTTCCCAAGTTGTTGTGAAATGGTTTGCTCAATGGCAATGAAACGCCCGCCATTCTTTAATACGCGACAAATTTCTTTAAGAGCTCTTGGCTTATTTACAAATGAAAGAACGGATTCAGAGACAATAAAGTCAAAGTGATGATCTGGGAATGACATTTTTTCTACGGAGCCTTGGCTTATTTTTACGGATAAATGGTTTTCTTTCATTCTACTTTTAGCCTTTTCAACCATTGCTGGATTAAAATCGATACCAGTTACTTTTGCTCCATATTTGTGAGCTAAGTAGGCAGCTGTTTGCCCAGTACCACAACCTACATCTAGAATGTGAGAAGTACTGTTAATATTTTCCTCATTGAATATTTTCTTTGTTAAATTAATACCTCCGGGGTGTGCACCCTCAATACCGAGTTTAGACAAAAAATCTAGATACTTCGAATTTTGAATAATGACCACCTTCTTATTTATTTTTAAGGGAAGAGGATATAAATTTTTAGAATGTGTGGGAATTTGCGCTCCTGCTTGAGACCAGTATTCAAGTACTTCTTGTATAGTATGAATGTAAAAAAATATGGTTCTTGCAAGAGATCATGTTGCGGTAAGTATTAAAAAATGCCCGTCACTACTCGTTGTTACCGAATAAATCGGTATCGATTGAGAAGCGACTGGCATGATTCTATGTTAATTATTATTCTTTACTTAGTAAATTTCGAATAACTTGATTTGTTATATTTGGTACTATTTCTAGAGAATATTTCATTTCCATTCTTTCAAGCTTTTTGTGAGCATCCAAACCGTATGGACCGATATTAACAACAGGTACATTAATATCTCTGATATCTTGAAACTCAACATAATGCTTTGTGCCCCAACCAGGGTTGTTTTTTGATACGGCATTAATTCCATCTTCATCATCACTTAAAGCCATAAAACTCATATCAGAGATATATGGGAAGAAGTTACGAGTAACAATTGGATGTGGATATTCTGGTTGTATAGTTTCTACTGCTTGATCAAGGGCGTTAATTAAGTTCAGCTCATCATCCGTTTTCCCTGTCAATTCAATTCTTGGTGAGTATAGGGAAGAGTAAAACAAGATAATAGCTGGATTTTTATCCTTCATCCATTTCCAGGCCTCTTCAACAACTCGTGCGGCAAACATGCGCGTATCTAGTTCTGAATTTTTCAGAAGACTTTGTTTGAATTCATTCATGTGTACAATGAACTTATCGCCGTTTTCTTCACATAATAAATGCTCCATTTCTTCATATGTAAAAACTCTCGGCTTCCAAGGAATCGAAACAAATGGTTCGCCACTTATTTCACTATACTTGCGATATCTTTCTTCAAAAGTTGTAAGCGCATTGTTAAAAGCAATCATGGCCTGTTCTTTTAGTTTGACTAGTACGTCTTTAGGAGACCAAGAATGTATAAAGAAATTATAATAAACATATGCAGATAATGCTGTTTGAACGGTATAAGATGGTTTTAAGTCCGTTTGTTTTAACGATACAGGTGGAACTGTCGTTTCTCCATATGCTTCATTAGAAAGCTCTGTATTATAATTAATTTGTTTTGTAAGTTCGGCAGCAATAAAGTTAGGATCTAAACCTTCAAAAGCAGAACCAACATGTGTTTCTGCACCAGTAATAAAGAATGATGGCAATAGTTTACCTACCGTCCCTTTATAAATATAGCGATTTTCATCACCTTCAAAGCGAGGTGAGACGAAGTCAGAATTAATAGCTGCAATATATTCGAATCCATGTTCCTTTTTCCACTTTTTTAAGACTTTTAAAGCGGAAAGAACTCCGTGTGAACCGTCTTCTTCGTCACACTCTGCTAGCAACACTATGTTGCCATCAAGTTCTTCAGGATGTTCAGAATAGTACTTTAATAGATAGAGGTTGCTTGCAACACCGCTTTTCATATCAAGGACGCCACGGCCAAATAACCAATCTCCAGATTCTAAATGTTCCTTTGCGGAAGTTGGTAATTCCTCGCTTTTTAATGCTTCCATTAGGTCGTCCGGGAAACATGCATGTTCTTTCAATTGGTTGAAGTCATCTATCCCAACCGTATCAATATGCCCCATTAAGATAATTGTTCGGTTACTTTTCCCTTTTTTACCCTTAACAAAGGCCATAACATTATATCGTTCTTGATCATCGTCAGTGGTCTTCTCTAATACTACTGATTCGGGATTACTCGAGAAATATTGTAATGAAGAAATAGTCTTAAATAATGATTGTGCGATTGTTGTTTCGCCAGTTGTATTTACAATGCTTTCTATGTTAACAAGCTCTTTTGTATAAGCCAATATATCTTCGCGACAGTTCAACATTTGACTGCCTCCTTTTTTTGTATATGATTCTATCAAAATGTAACTTAAGATAAAAAACCCGTCAAGTATAGTCTAAATTATCTGAACCAATGTTGTATTTTTTGAAAGATTCTACTATAATTATCAGAGTTATATTAATTTTATATCAAATCCTCATCTTTTCGCATTAGGTGAGGTAGAGGTCGCGTTTTATAAGAGTATTCTATTTGAGATTAAGTGAAATCTATGAAAATAGGAGAAAGGATGAATCGCCGAAGCTATTTGAAATCACTTTTTCATTAAGGCTGGGGCTGTACTCAAATAGGGGCAGAACTGTCACAATTCCTTTGGATTGTGGAGAACTATCTTAAGAAATGCAAAAGCTGAGGGTGTACTTAAAACACTGTCAAATAAAAGCGACAGTGTTTTTTTTCAAGGAGGAATACATATGAAAAAGTTTTCTATTTTTTTAGTTGCAGCCATGTTGTTGCTTTTATCGGCATGTGGCACGAAGGAAAGTGACCAAGGAGCAAAAGAAACAAAATCAAGTGAATCTGAATATGGTTTAGTCAAAGAAGGATCATTAACCTTTGCAATGACAGGACAGTATCCGCCATTAAATTTCAAAAAGGATGGTAAATTGACTGGATTCGATGTAGAAATCGGAACTGAAATTGCAAAACGCTTGGGACTTGAGGCAAATCCTGTTACAAACCCATGGGAAACAATTATTCAAGGGCTAAAGGCCAATAAATATGATGCGATTATTGGAAGTATGACGGCAACACCAGAACGCGATAAGCAAATTGATTTTACTGAACCGTACTATCTATCAGGTGCACAGATTTTCGTTGCAGAAAATAATACGGATATTCAATCAAAAGAAGACTTACAAGGTAAAACGATTGGCGTTATTCAAGCAAGTACTTGGAAGGATATAGCGGAAACGTTAACTTCTCCTGATAAGGTAAAAGGATATCCAGTTGACGTGAATGCACTACAAGATTTAGAACTTGGACGCGTAGATGCAGTGATCACAGATAAAATCGTTGGTGTTAGTGCACAAAATGAAAAAGGCTTAAAAATCAAAGAAATTGGTGATTTATTAAACGAGGACCGCGTGAGTATAGGGGTTGTTGAAGGAAATACTGACCTCGCAGACAAAATTAATGAAGCACTTCAAGCCATGATTGATGATGGTACGTACGAAGAGATTAGTATGAAATGGTTTAATACTAACATTATGGAGTAATAGATATTAGAATTCGTGAAAGCGCCTTTTATTGGGCGCTCTCACTTTAAAAGGAGGAGGCTGGTCTCATGATTTTTTTACAAAACATCGTCGGCATTTTCAGTGAACATGGACTTGCCTTTTTAAAAGCTACATGGACAACGATCGCGATAACAGCTATTTCCTTGTTGTTTGCGTTGATTATTGGACTTATTTTTGCTAGTTTTAAGATTTCTTCAAACAAGATCCTAAATTGGATTGCTGATATTTACATAGGAGTTATTAGAGGAACGCCTCTCATTGTTCAAATTATGTTTTTATATTACGGTTTGGCCAATGTTATTAACTTAGACAGCTTCACAGCAGGGGCATTGGCATTGGGAGTCCATTCCGGTGCTTACATTGCGGAAATTTTTAGAGGGTCCGTACAATCAATTGATCGTGGACAAATGGAAGCGGCAAGATCTTTAGGGATGCCTTATTCGCTTGCTATGAGAAGAATTATTTTCCCTCAAGCTTTCAAAAGATCTATTCCGTCCTTGGCAAATCAATTCATTATTGGCTTAAAAGATTCTTCTCTTGTAGCTTATATTGCTGTAACAGATTTATATAACACCGCCCTTGGAGTCCAAGGAGAAAACTATATGCCATTTGAAACTTACTTTGTTGTTGGTATTTACTATTTAATCATCGTGCTTATTTTCACTTGGATTGCAAAACGACTTGAGCAGAAAATGGATGTTAGCAAACCTAAGGAGGTTAGTATTGCATGATTGAAATTCGTAATCTTTCAAAATCCTATGGTAAGCTTGAAGTTTTAAAGAATATTAACTTAAGTATTAATGAGAAAGAAGTAGTTGTCTTGATTGGTGCAAGTGGTTCAGGTAAAAGTACTTTACTACGATGCCTAAACTTTTTAGAAGTTGCACAAAGCGGCGAAATTATCATTGATTCTGAAAAAATAAATATAGCTAAAACAGATTTAAACAAAGTAAGAGAAAAAGTGGGAATGGTGTTCCAGCACTTTAATCTTTTCCCACATAAAACAGTCATTGAAAATATTATTGAAGCACCAATTTATGTTAGAAAAAAGTCAAAAAGTGAAGCAAGTGCAAAAGCAATGGAGTTACTTAAAAAGGTAGGCTTAGAGGATAAAGCTAACTTCTATCCAGAACAGTTATCGGGTGGGCAAAAGCAGAGGGTTGCCATTGCAAGAGCTTTAGCAATGGAACCAAAAGTAATGCTTTTTGATGAGCCAACTTCTGCTTTAGATCCAGAACTAGTTGGTGAAGTTCTTCAGGTTATGAAGGATCTCGCAAATGATGGAATGACAATGGTAATCGTAACACATGAAATGGGATTTGCGAGAGAAGTAGCAGACAGAGTCATCATGCTTGCAGACGGAAATATTATTGAAGAAGGACATCCAAGTGACATCTTTTCAAACCCAAAACATGAAAGAACACAAAGATTTCTGAATCAAATATTGTAATAATAGAAAATCTACCTTCAACTTTATAGGAAGGTAGATTTTTTTTGCGCATTAAATATGTTAAGGAGAACCGTACCATAAATACCTTTAAAAAGGGGGAGCTTCTTTAGCATGCAAGTACCTCCTTATTCTTGAAGGACGATTCTTTGTATTTAGTTAAAAAGACTTAGGATCGTTTGGGCAAGAAGAAAAATGTTTAATGCAATGATAACTAAAGCAATGATCCATGCAACAAAAGTTGTAATTCTATGATTGACGAGATTACCCATAATTTTTTTCTTGCTTGTAAAAATAATTAAGGGTATTAAAGCAAAAGGAATACCAAAAGACAAAATAATTTGGCTGATGACAAGTGCAAGTGTTGAATCTACACCAATGGCAATAATAATGAGAGGAGGAATAATGGTAATTGTTCGTCTTATATAAATAGGGATCCGGCGATTAATGTATCCTTGCATAATAACATCACCTGACATCGTACCAACTGTTGAACTCGCAATTCCAGAAAATAATAACGCAATGCCAAATAAAATCGCCGAAAATGGTCCAATAATTTCACCTAAATAAGTAAATGCCATGTCTAGACTAGATATACTTAGCCCATTTTCGAAAAACAATGCTGCTGCGACGATGAGCATACTTGCATTTACAGTACCTGCAATGACCATTGCAATTAAAATATCGATGAATTCGAAGCGAAAAATTCTCTTCTTCTCAAGTTCATTACGACCAATAATTCTTTTTTGTGTTAAGGATGAATGAAGATAAATCGCATGTGGCATAACAGTTGCTCCTAAAATTCCTGCTGCTAACATCACACTGTCAACACCTTCAAATTTAGGTGTGAAAAGTCCATGTAAAACAGCATTTGCATTTGGATGGGCAAAAAATACTTGTAATCCAAAGGCAATAACAACGATAAATACCATCCCTGCTATCCCTGCCTCAAGTGTTCTGACGCCACGACGTTGTAGTTCTAGAATAATGAAAGATCCTATTGCAGAAATGATGGCTGCAGTGAATAATGGTATCCCAAATAACAAGTACAAGCCTAACGCCGCCCCTATAAACTCAGCAAGATCTGTCGCAATTACAACAAGTTCTCCTTGAATCCACATTGCAATCGAAACAGGCTTAGACATATTTTCCTTTGATATTTCAGGTAGATTTTTACCGGTGGCAATCCCAAGTTTTGCAGATAAAGATTGAATGAGGATCGCCATTAAATTTGAAAAAAGGACAACCCAAAGGAGTAAATAGCCATAATCAGACCCAGCACTAATATTTGTAGCAAAATTTCCAGGATCGATATAAGCGACACCAGCTATAAAGGCGGGTCCGAGAAACATCCAAAATCTTCTTAACCTATTTGGAGAAGATGTGGCTTCTTCAAATTCCTTATACTCTGCATTGACGCGTTTTCCCCCACTTTTATTCATAAACAACACCTCCAAATTATTTTTTACTAGGGAATAAAAGTTTCCTTAAGGAAAATATATGCGCATTTTTTCATTTTGTCTATACATTTAGAAAATAAAAAAAGAATTACCTATTAAAACAAAATGGTAATTCTTCCCTATATTAGTTTTTCCGTTTAAATGCATCCTCAAGGCTAATTTGATTAATAATAAAACAAAATAATTAGAGGAGGAGAGGAACGTATTGACTTTCAGTAGATTAAAGCAAACATACCTTAAAGTAGGGGATATCAATTTGTACTGTGAATACATATTGAATGATAAACCACCAATTCTTCTAATCCATGGTTTTGCATCTTCTACTTATACATTTCGTCGTATTATTCCTCTTTTACAAAAGCAGTATTCAGTCATTGCCGTCGATCTTCCTGGCTTTGGAAAAAGTGAAAAGTCACTTTCATTTATATATAGTTTCCATAACTATGCAAAGCTAATGTTAGAATGTATCCATCAGTTTGGTTATTCTAATACTCATATAGTTGCTCATTCAATGGGAGGGCAAATAGCTCTAAATATGGCTTTAATTGCTCCTGAAAAAGTTAACAAGTTAGTTTTGTTATGTAGCTCAGGATATTTAAAGCCATCAAAAAAACCGCTCGTTCTTATTTCTTATTTACCTTATTTTGATAAAATGGTTCATTATTATATCAAAAGAAAGGACGTTAAATATCACTTAAGAAATGTTTTCTTTGACCATACTTTAATTAATGAAGAATTGATTGAGGAATTCGGTAAACCACTAAATGAAAAGGCATTTTATAAGGCATTAATCCGACTGCTACGTCATCGTGAGGGTGATTTACTACCACACCAACTTCAGGATATACATGTTCCCACATTATTAATATGGGGAGAGGAAGACCGAGTTGTTCCTGTAGAGGTTGGTCGGCGATTAGTTAGTGATTTACCAGATGCTCAGTTAATTACATATGAAAAAACTGGACATTTAATTACGGAGGAAAGACCTGAACATGTTTTTAAGAATATATTAATGCATACATTATGAGCATTAAACTGAAAGGAAAGGTTGTGTATAGTTTCTGGATATAGGGGGTTACCTTTCGTAGTTTTATATATTGGGAAATGGAGTACTACTATATTCAAATAAATTGGTATGAAAAAATAAACCTCAGAGTATGAATTGAAAGGAGGAGAGTCAGTTTCATTGCACGCACTCTCCTCCTTTCAACTTACTTGTAGTTTGATGCAGGAAATTATATTCACAACTTAATTGAATGAATGATTATACAAGAGAAAATTTACTATTAAATGCATTTACAGCTGCCTCTGCAACTTGTACATCATTAGGAACTGTACTGCCGCTTACTCCAACTGCTCCTACAACTCTTCCGTCTATGACAAGAGGAATACCACCACCAAATACAACTAGTCGTCCATTGTTTGTTGTATTTAATCCATAGAGTTCAGCAGCAGGAACTGTTGCATCAGCTAAATTGGATGTTGGCATTTTTAGGGCAACAGATGTCCAAGCTTTATTTTGGGCAATATCAATGCTTGCTAACCAGGCATCATCCATTCTGTGTATTGCAATCAGATTACCACCCTCATCTAGTACCGAAATCACCATGGAAACGCCAATTCTTTTTGCCTCTTCTTCAGCACCAGCGATGATTTCTTTTGCAATTTCTAAATTGATTTTGTTGTTCATATTAAATGAACCTCCTTTTTGAATATCAGAGCAAAACTGGAAATTTACAAAATCTTTTGAAGTTTCGACTCCAATAATAGTTAAATATAATTATAATTAGTAATAACGTACTTTGTAAGAACGCACTTTATTGTTAGATGGTTACAAAAAGGTTACTATAAAAAAATTGCAATTTGGGGGAATCTGCGATGGAGGATTTTCGGGGAGAGGTAAG
>DATMFU010000387.1:0-8392 GCA_035556015.1 Niallia sp.
TGATCTTCTAGTAAAACCTCTATAGTTGTTACAATTTCTTCATACTCATGTAACTGAACAAGAATCATAATGTATAAGTCCAATACTTGTAAATAATCCCCAGAACCTTCAGCAAGCATGCCTTTTGCAATTAGTTTTGCATCTTCTAACATTCCAAGCTCATAGTAGGAAAGGATAAGCCCTATTTTAATATCACTATTATCCGGATTTCTTTCTAGGGCATCATTTAATAAAGGCAGGGCATCCTTATATTTTTTTTGCTGAATAGCATCCAGGCCCTTCTCTAAAAGCCGTTTATCTAAATTAGGGAAATAGATGATATTCTCTTTTTGTTCAGGCTCGTGTTTTTTCATCTTCTTACCGCCTATACACTCTTTTTTTGCTTAGTTTAGCATTACTTCTTCTATACCTGCAACCTGCTTCAAAAGCTTAAACATGAAAAAAGGCATTCTTTTAAAAAGAATACCTTCGTATCACTCAACCAAATAAATAACAATGCCGGCTAACTTTTTATCAAATTGATAAATCTTTAGTGACTTATTTATTTTCATAGGCTAGTATTTTGTCTTCATACTGTAAAGTAATTTCAATTTCATCCCAACCATTAACAATCATTTTCTTCCAGTATGGATGGATAGAAAAGGAAGCTTGAAAACCATTTTCATCTTCTACTTTTTCCTCTTCTAAATTGATAAGAAGGGAATAAGGCTGTTTTTTCGCAGCAGAAAGCAAGTATTTTACTTCTTCTGTTGTCAATTTAATAGGGACCATACCGTTTTTCATACAGTTTTGATAGAAGATATCCGCAAACGAAGGAGCAATCACTACTTGGAACCCATAATCTTGCAATGCCCAAGGAGCATGTTCTCTTGATGATCCACAACCAAAGTTTTCATTTGCTATTAATATGGATGCACCTTGGTTTTCAGGGAAGTTTAGTTCAAATTCAGGATTTGGTTCTCCATTTTTTAAATAACGCCAGTCAAAAAAGGCAAATCGACCAAATCCAGTTTTCTCAATCCGTTTTAAAAATTGTTTCGGTATTATTTGATCCGTATCCACATTCGCTCGATCCATGGCTACAGCTTTTGCATGCAATTTTTTAAACCCACTCACAATATATTCCTCCTTTCCTTAAACTAATTCAGCTGTTTTTAGTTTTCTACTGTCAACAAAACGTCCATTTATTGCTGCAAGTGCAGCCATTTGAGGACTAACTAAGTGAGTTCTTGCACCAGCGCCTTGACGTCCCTCAAAATTACGGTTAGAAGTAGATGCACAATGTTCTCCGCTTGGTACCATATCATTATTCATACTTAAGCACATACTACATCCAGCTTCTCGCCATTCAAATCCAGCTTCTTTGAATAACTGATCCAATCCTTCTATTTCAGCTTGTTTTTTGACTTGTTGTGAACCTGGTACAACAAGTGCTCTTACTCCAGGATGTACCTTTTGGCCATTAATAACACTTGCAGCCTTGCGTAAATCTTCAATTCTTGAATTTGTACATGATCCAATGAATACATGCTGTATAGCAATATCAGTAATAGCTTGCCCTTCCTTAAGTCCCATATATTGAAGTGCACTATGCAAAGCTTTAAGATCAGTTTCACTTGTATAATCTGCTGATGTTGGAATACATTCATCTACTTTAGCTGTCATAGATGGATTTGTTCCCCAGCTAACCATTGGTGCTATATCATTACCATCAATAATAATTTCTTTATCATAAACTGCATCACTATCAGAAACTAGTGATCTCCACTCTTTTTTAGCAGCTTCAAAATCTTTCGGAGCGTATTTTCTACCTTCTATATAGGAAAATGTGGTCTCATCTGGTGCAATTAAACCTGCGCGAGCTCCTCCTTCAATAGACATATTACAGATCGTTAATCTTTCTTCCATTGATAGAGCGCGTATAACATCTCCAGTGTATTCAATAACATGCCCTGTACCAAAGTTAACTCCATATTTGGATAAGATATAAAGAATAACGTCTTTTGCTGTCACTCCGTATCCTAGACTGCCATTGACTTCCACTTTTAATGTCTTAGGTTTTGTTTGCCATAAAGTTTGAGTTGCTAGAACATGTTCTACTTCACTAGTTCCAATTCCAAATGCAAGCGCACCGAATGCTCCGTGTGTAGAAGTATGACTATCTCCACATACAATTGTTTTTCCAGGTTGTGTTAAACCTAATTCTGGTCCAATAACATGGACAATACCTTGTTCTGGACTCTCTAAATTTGCTAATGGAACATTAAACTCTCTACAGTTTTTCTCTAATGTTGTCATTTGATTTAATGCAACCTCATCGTCTACTTTAAAACGATTAATAGTTGGAACATTATGATCCATCGTTGCGAATGTTCGATCCGGTCTTCTAACCTTACGATTCTTCACTCTTAATCCTGAAAAAGCCTGTGGAGAGGTCACTTCATGAACTAAATGCAGATCAATATAGAGTAAATCTGGTTTCCCCTCTTCTCTATGAACAACATGTTTTTCCCATACTTTATCTATAATGGATTTGCCCATTGTTAACCCTCCTTTTTCATTACTATTTTAATAAAAGCTATTCTCTTGTTTTTCGTTTAATAGTTTAAAAGTATAAATGATTACACGGTTGCTTTATTTACTAACAATCTAATTTCTTTCTCTACTTCATCTACCATTTCAGTAGTAGAAACAATAATAGTATTTGGTGAAAGAATATCTCTTGTTCTAATACCTTTTTTCAAAACATTATTTACTGCTTCTTCTATTACACTTGCTTCCTTTTCTAAATGGAATGAAAGTTTCAACATCATACTAGCTGATAATATAGTAGCTAATGGGTTTGCCATATTTTTCCCTGCAATATCTGGTGCAGAACCATGAATTGGTTCATACAAATATGGACCCTCTTCTGATAAACTTGCAGAAGCAAGCATTCCTAAGGAGCCAGTTAATACAGAAGCTTCATCACTTAATATATCTCCAAACATATTCTCTGTTACAATCACATCAAATTGTCTCGGATTACGGATAAGTTGCATTGCTGCATTGTCCACAAGCATATGTTCAAGCTCAATATCAGGATATTTCTTTGCTATTTCGTTTGCTCTTTCTCTCCATAATCTGCTTGATTCCAATACATTTGCCTTATCAACAGATGTTACTTTTTTTGATCTTGTACGTGCAACTTCGAATGCCTTTTCTAAAACTCTATCAATTTCTTCATTTTTATAAACAAGTGTATCAATAGCACCTGGTTTACCATCTACTGATACCCGCTCACTAGGTGTACCGAAATAAATACCACCAGTTAATTCTCTTACAACGAGTAAATCAACACCCTCGATAATTTCTTCTTTTAATGGAGAAGAGTTTGATAAACTTTCTATATAAGCGGTTGGTCTAAGATTCGCAAATAAATTTAATTCTTTTCGGATTTTCAACAACCCTTGTTCAGGTCTCATAGGAACTGGAAGCGAGTCCCATTTCGGTCCTCCAACTGCGCCTAAAAGAATAGCATCACTATCTTTACAAAGGGAAATCGTTTCATCTGGTAAAGGAGATCCTGTCTTATCTGTTGCACAGCCGCCAATATCTCCATATTGAAATTCAAATTCATGATTAAAAGTTTCGGCAATTGTTTTTAAAACCTGAGTGGCACCGGCAACAATTTCCGGGCCAATGCCATCTCCAGGTAATACGGCAATTTTCTTTTTCATCTTTTTACGCTCCTATCTAAAGCAATGTTTATTAAACGATTTCTAACAATTTTTCTTTTGCTAGAATCACACGGTTAATAGCATTGATATATGCTTTAGCTGAAGCAACTAAAACATCATGATCCAAGCCACGGCCAGTTGTCTCTGTTTGATCAAATTGCACTTTTACAAATACTTGAGCAAGTGCATCTCTTCCTGCTCCTACAGATTGAATTCGATAATCTTTGAGGTTTACTTCTCCTGTAATTGCTTTTTCAAGCGTATTGTATAATGCTTCTACGCTACCTGATCCATTTGCTGTATATTCAATTATTTCATTTCTTGGATCGGATAATTTAACATATGCTTCTACATCATTTTCCGTCTTATGTTGAACTTTCACTTCTACAAGTTCATAGTATTTCTCTTCTTTAGCAAGTTTTTTCTCAAGTACAATTGCGATAATATCCTCATCAGAAATTTCTTTCTTGTGATCTGCCAAGTCCTTAAATGCAACGAATAATTCTTTCACATCTTCTTCTTTCACTTGTAGACCAAGTTCTTCTAGTTTCGTTTTAAATGCGTGACTACCAGAATGCTTACCTAATACCATATTATTAGTATTTGTATAGCCTACCAATTCTGGTGAAATAATCTCATAGGTAGTTTTTTCTTTTAAGACACCATCTTGGTGAATCCCTGATTCATGAGCAAAAGCATTACGACCAACAATTGCCTTATTTCCTGGAACCACCATACCAGTTAGTTCACTTACAAGACTACTAGTACGACTAATTTCCTTTAGATTTATTCTTGTTCTTTCATTATAATGATCATTTCTAATATGAAGCGCTACCACAATTTCTTCCATGGATGCATTTCCAGCTCTTTCACCAATTCCATTAACTGTACACTCTACTTGTGTAGCTCCATTTTCAATAGCTGCTAATGAATTAGCTGTTGCCATTCCTAAATCGTCATGACAATGTGTAGAAAGGGATACTTTATCTATAGAAGGAACATTGTTTTTCAAATATTGAAAAACTTCTCCGTATTCATTTGGTGTTATATAACCAACCGTATCCGGTATATTGATAATCTGTGCTCCCGCTTGAATAACTTCCTCAATAATTTCTGCTAAGAAAGGAAGCTCTGTTCGACATGCATCCTCAGCGCTCCATTGAATAATAGGGAATCGCTGCGCTGCATATTTAACTGCTGATACAGCTCTTTCAATAACTTGTTCTTTCGATAACTTTAATTTGTATTCTCGATGAATTGGACTTGTTGCTAGGAACACATGTATTCTAGGCTCCGCTCCGTCTTTAAGTGCTTCCCAAGCTGTATCAATATCTGAAACAAGACATCTTGCTAATCCTGTTACAGAACTATTTTTAATTGTTTGGGAAATTTTTTGCACGGATAAAAAATCGCCTTTAGAGGCAGCAGGAAAGCCTGCCTCTATAATATCTACATTCAGTTTCTCTAACTGCTCTGCAATGACGATTTTTTCAGCCAAATTCAAATTGACACCAGGAGATTGTTCACCATCTCTTAAAGTAGTGTCAAATATTTTAATTTTTGCCACTAGCTACCACTTCTTTCTTTCGAGAACTTTTTACAAATGGCATCATAGCACGTAATTCTTTACCAACTTTTTCAATTAGATGCTCGCTTTCACGTGCATTAATTGCATTAAATTCAGGACGATTTGCTTGGTTTTCAAGGATCCATCCTTTTGCAAATTTTCCTTCTTGGATATCTGTCAATACTGCTTTCATAGACTTTTTCACATCTTCTGTTACAATACGTGGTCCTGTTACGAAATCTCCCCATTGTGCTGTATCAGAAATAGAATATCTCATTCCAGCCATACCATCTTCATACATTAAGTCAACGATCAATTTTAATTCATGTAAACATTCAAAATATGCTAGTTCTAGTTGATATCCAGCTTCTACTAAAGTTTCAAATCCTGCTTTTACAAGTGCAGTCAATCCTCCACAAAGAACTGCTTGCTCTCCGAAAAGATCTGTTTCAGTTTCTTCTTTAAATGTTGTTTCTAATGCACCTGCACGTAACGCACCAATTGCTTTTGCATATGCTAATGCAAGTTCTCTTGCTTCACCACTAACATCTTGATAGATAGCAAATAATGCTGGTACACCTGCTTCTTGTTCATACGTTCTTCTTACTAAATGACCAGGACCTTTAGGTGCAACTAGTAATACATCACTTTCTGTTGGTGCAACAATTTGATTGAAATGAATGTTAAAGCCATGTGCAAACATAAGTGCTTGATTTGTTAAGTTAGGTTTAATTTCTTCATTATATACTTTTGTTTGTAATTCATCTGGTAGTAAAATCATTACGATATCAGCTTTTGCAGTTGCTTCACCAACTGGATATACATTAAAACCATCTTCTACTGCTTTATCCCATGAGTTACCTTTTCTTAAACCGATAATTACATTAACGCCACTGTCTTTCATATTTAATGCATGTGCATGTCCTTGTGATCCGTATCCAATTACCGCAACTGTTTTTCCTTCAAAGTATCCTAAGTTTGCATCTCCGTTATAGTACATTTTCGCCATTTTTCATTTCTCCCTTTTAGTAAAATTATTTTTTGGTTTGTTAGTTTATATGTTAATTTATTAAACTATTGAATAAGTGTTTTTTGACTGTGCTATTTTCTGTGATCCTCTAGGGAATGCTGTAGTTCCAGTTCTCGCTAGTTCTTTGATTCCATATGGTCTGATTAGCTCAATAAAAGCCTCAATTTTATCAGATTCACCTGTTATTTGGATAACAATGCTTTCTTTACTAATATCAATTACAGATGCTCTAAAAGGCTCAATTAGTGAATATAATTCATGCCTTGTTTGCGGTGTAGCAAGAACCTTAATTAAAGCTAACTCTCTTGCCACAATTGCTTGTTCTGTAATATCGACCACTTTTAAAATATCAATTTGTTTATTTAACTGCTTGGTAATTTGTTCGATAATTGCTTCACTCTCTACATGAACAACACAAGTAATCCTTGATATACCTTCATGTTCTGTAAGTCCTACCGAAATACTTTCAATGTTGTAATTTCTTTTGGAGAACAAGTTTGTTATTCGGTTCAATACCCCTGATTTATTCATTACCGTTAAACTAATAATTCTTTTCATGGTTTCACCCCTACCATTTCGTGTAAACCTTTACCTGGAGCTATCATAGGATAGACATTTTCATTGGGGTCTAAACGAAAATCAAGCAAGACTGGTTCTTTAACATTCAATACTTCATCTAATACTCTATCTGCTTCTTCAACAGAACTAATTTGATATCCTTTGATACCATATGCTTCTGCTAGTGATACAAAGGATGGCTGGAAGGATTCTTTACTATGAGAAAAACGAGATTCATAGAAGAATTCTTGCCATTGTCTAACCATTCCTAGAGCTTGGTTGTTAAAGATAATTATTTTAATTGGCAAATTCAGTTCTCTAATTAAAGCCAATTCTTGGCTACACATTTGAAAGCCGCCATCACCACTTATAGCAAGAACGGTAGCGTTCGGATCAGCTATCTGCGCTCCAATACTAGATGGAAGTCCAAATCCCATCGTTCCTAAACCACCAGATGTAACCCACCGATTAGCCTGTTTGAATTGATAGTATTGTGCAGCCCACATTTGATGCTGTCCTACATCTGTAGTTACAATTGCTTCTCCTTTTGTTTTTTCAAAAAGCAATTCCATAACTTTTTGTGGTTTTAGTAAACCATTTTCTTGATAATGGTACGGATATTCGTTTTTCCAATTTTCAATCTTTTTAAGCCATTCATCATGCTCAGATTTCAATCCATTTTGTTTAATTAACATAGTTAATGCTTCTTTTGCATCCGCAACAATAGGAATCTTCGTTGGAATGATTTTACCAATTTCTGCCGGATCAATATCAATATGAGCTTTTACTGCATTTGGAGCAAAATGAGCTAAATTTCCTGTTAAACGATCATCAAATCTGGCACCTACATTTATCAATAAATCTGATTCATACAATGCCATATTTGCTGCATAGCAACCGTGCATTCCACCCATACCAACAAATAGTGGATTATCAGCAGGAATTCCTCCTAGCCCAAGAAGGGTATGAATAACCGGAATTTGTTGTTGCTCAGCATATTCCTTCAATTCTTTACTTGCTTTTGAGAAAATAACACCAGCTCCAGCAAGTATTACTGGTTTCTTCGCTCCACTAACCGCCTCTGTTAGCTTGCGAATTTGTAAATAATTTGGTTGAGTTGTAGGTTGATATCCAGGAAGGTCGACTTCACATTCTTCTGGAACTTCTGTAACTGTTGATGCAATATCCTTTGGGAAATCAATTAGTACAGGTCCTGGTCTACCAGATGTAGCAATATAAAAAGCTTCTTTAATTATTTTTGGAATTTCCTCCAGGCTCCTTACTTGGCAATTATACTTCGTAATTGGAGTAGTAATTCCTAATATATCCGCTTCCTGAAATGCATCTGTTCCAATAACACTTGTATTAACTTGACCTGTGAATACTACGAGTGGAATAGAGTCCATCATAGCATCAGCAAGACCTGTTACAATATTGGTAGCTCCCGGTCCAGAAGTAGCAATTACAACACCAGGTTTACCTGAAATTCTTGCATAACCTTCTGCTGCATGAATTCCA
>DATMFU010000388.1:0-3738 GCA_035556015.1 Niallia sp.
AATCGAGTATGAGAAGTTTAAAGGAAGATCTATTCTTAACTGCATACGCAAGTTACATAGTAGAACTTACGGATAAATGTACCGAAGAAAAAAAGCCAAATCCATTTCATTTTGAATTATTGTACCAAACATTAAATTATATGAATGAAGGATACGATAAGGAAATCTTGACTAATATATATGAGATGAAGATGTTAAATGTATTAGGACTTTATCCTATTTTAGATCATTGTGCCTTTTGTGGAGCAACAGAAGGGCATTTTTCTTTTTCTATGCGTGAAAATGGATTAATTTGTCATCGTTGTATCGAGAAAGATCCTTATCATTATAAACTTTCTCAGGTTACAGTAAAGCTTCTTCGTGTTTTTTATCATCTAGATATTAAACGTTTAGGTAATATTTCTGTGAAGGATGTTACTAAAAAGGAACTAAGTATGATAATAGATGCATACTATGAAGAAAACTCTGGTTTATATTTAAAGTCAAAGAAATTTATCCAATCAATGAAAAATTTTGGAGATTCTTTTTCATAAGTTGACTCATGCTGATTAGTTAGCAGGTAGTTGACATTTATATTAATTTTAGTTATCATTTTTGTAAATAATAGTGTTGTGTTGATAAGAAATTAGTACTTAATTGAACTTATGAATAAGCGAGCTTGGGAGGGTGAAAGCCAAGTACATAAGGGTTAAGGAAGGCATTCTTGGAGCAACTTCGTATGAAGGTGGCTACATATTGTAGCAAATAGGGTGGAACCGCGGGTATACTCTCGTCCCTATGTCAACAAATTGACATAGGGACGGGAGTTTTTTGTATTTTTAGACTTATACTTTCGATCTATGTCATCAATCATGAAGCGAATCTTTAGGTTTGCTTTATGAAAACATTTTGGAGGTGTATTCAGGTAATGAATATTCAAAACATGATTTTAACGTTGCAGAAACATTGGTCTGAGTATGGCTGTATATTAATGCAGGCATATGATGTGGAAAAAGGGGCAGGTACAATGAGTCCTTACACTTTCTTAAGAGCAATAGGACCAGAACCTTGGAATGTAGCTTATGTTGAACCATCTAGACGACCAGCAGATGGTAGATATGGAGAAAATCCTAATAGACTATATCAACATCATCAATTTCAAGTGATAATGAAACCTTCACCTGATAATATTCAAGAGCTTTATTTAGATTCCTTAAAAGCATTAGGAATTGATCCGTTAGAACATGATATTCGTTTTGTTGAAGATAACTGGGAAAACCCATCACTTGGTTGTGCTGGACTAGGTTGGGAAGTTTGGCTTGATGGAATGGAAATAACTCAATTCACTTATTTCCAACAGGTTGGAGGCTTGGAATGTAAACCAGTTTCTGTAGAAATAACATATGGTATTGAGAGATTAGCTTCTTATATTCAAAATAAAGAAAATGTTTTTGAATTAGAATGGACAGATGGTTTTACGGTAAAAGATATTTTTTATCAACCAGAATTTGAACATAGTAAATATACTTTCGAAACATCTGATACAGATATGCTGTTTAATTTATTTAATATTTATGAAAAAGAAGCACATCGTCAAATGGAAGAAGGCTTGGTACATCCAGCATATGACTATGTATTAAAATGTTCTCATGTCTTTAATTTGCTTGATGCGAAAGGTGCCATTTCTGTTACAGAAAGAACAGGCTATATTGGGAGATGTCGTAATTTAGCACGAAAAGTGGCTAGAACATTTTACGATGAAAGAGAAAAATTAGGTTTCCCAATATTAAAGGGTAAGGAGGTTAAAGACAATGAGTAAAAGAGATTTATTACTTGAAATTGGTTTAGAAGAAATGCCTGCTCGGTTTATTACTGCCAGTATGAATTCTCTTAAAGAGAAAATGGAAAAATGGCTGGAAGAAAAACAATTAGAATATACATCTGTTAAGGCTTTTTCATCTCCTAGAAGACTTGCGCTTTTAGTTGAGAACTTAGAAGAATCTCAAAAGGATTTGGAAGAAGAAGCAAAAGGACCAGCTAAGAAGATTGCACAAGATGAAACTGGTGCATGGTCAAAAGCTGCTATTGGATTTACTAGAGGCCAAGGACTAACAGTTGATGATATTTACTATAAAGAAATAAATGGAATTGAGTATGTTCATGTCAAAAAATTTATTAAAGGTAAATCTACTAGTGAACTTTTACCAGAATTAAAAGAGTTAATTCTAAGTCTTTCTTTTCCAAAGAATATGCGTTGGGCTAGTAATGATCTGCGATATATTCGTCCAATTAAATGGCTAGTTGCGTTATTTGGAGGGGAAGTAATTCCATTTTCGATTGCAAATGTGGAAACATCTAATCACTCTCTAGGTCATCGTTTCTTAGGAGGAGAAATAATATTTAATAATCCTTCTGAATACGTGGAAACAATGCTAGGACAATATGTTATGGTCGATGCAGTAGAACGTAAAAAAGCAATTGTTTCACAAATTGAGAAACTAGAAGAAGAAAATAATTGGGTGATTCCAATTGATGAAGAATTATTAGAAGAAGTAACTAATTTAGTAGAGTATCCAACGGCACTTTATGGTACTTTTGAGGATGAATTTTTAGAATTACCTACTGAAGTGTTAATTACAAGTATGAAAGAACATCAACGTTATTTCCCAGTTAAATCCAATGAAGGAAAACTGTTACCATATTTCGTTACTGTTCGAAACGGAAATCATCAAAATTTAGAGATTGTTGCTAAAGGAAATGAAAAAGTATTGCGTGCAAGACTTGCGGATGCAGCATTTTTCTATAAAGAAGATCAAAAGTTGGAAATTGATACTTTACTTAAAAAGTTAGATTCTATCGTTTATCATGAAGAAATTGGAACACTAGCAGAAAAGGTGAACCGAGTTCGTTCGATTGCTGCTAGCTTGGCAGAATTCTTGCAATTATCTACTGAAGATAAGCAAAACGTTGACAGAGCAGCACAAATTGCAAAATTTGATTTAGTGACAAATATGGTTTATGAATTCCCTGAACTTCAAGGCCTAATGGGGGAAAAATACGCACTTCAAAAAGGGGAGAAGGAAGCAGTAGCTAAAGCAATCAATGAGCATTACATGCCACGACATGCTGAAGATCAAACTGCTAGCAGTGATGTAGGTGCTACACTTGCCCTTGCTGAAAAATTAGATACTATAAGCTCATTCTTCAGTATTGGGATGGTTCCAACAGGTTCACAAGATCCATACGCGTTAAGAAGACAGGCAACAGGAATTGTGCAAACTCTTATTGATAAGAATTGGAATATCTCAATCGAGCAATTGGTGGATTTATCCCTGAACTTCATGTCTAGCGAAGCCAAAATTAAAGGTGAGGAGTTAAAGCAATCCATTTTAGCTTTCTTTAAGATGCGTGTGAAACATATTCTACAAGAACAAGGAATAAGATATGATATCATTGATGCAATACTAGCAAACAAAATTGGAATAGCAGCAAGTGTTATTCGTAAGGCTAAAGTGCTAGAACTTCATAAAGATGATAATGATTTTAAAGAGGGTATTGAAGCTCTAAGCCGTATTATCAATATTTCAAGTAAGGCCACAACAGTCTCTGCAGTTAAACCAGAACTATTCGAGAATGAATATGAAAAATCACTATATAATGAATTTAACTTGGTGAAAGAGAAAATAAGTGCTGACTTGAAAGAAGAAGACTACTTTGAGTTACTATTATCCTTGAAGGATACTATATCTCAATATTTTG
>DATMFU010000389.1:0-13340 GCA_035556015.1 Niallia sp.
TTCTTTTAAACTAACATTACTTAACTTCAACGTTAGCTCCAACTTCTTCAAGTTTAGCTTTGATTTCTTCAGCCTCTTCTTTAGAAGCACCTTCTTTAACAGCTTTTGGAGTGTTGTTAACAAGTTCTTTTGCTTCTTTAAGACCAAGACCTGTGATTTCACGTACAACTTTGATAACTTTGATTTTTGAATCTCCAGCAGATGCAAGAACAACGTCAAATTCAGTTTTTTCAGCAGCAGCTTCTCCGCCACCTGCAACTACAGCTACAGGAGCAGCAGCAGTTACTCCGAATTCTTCTTCAATTGCTTTTACTAAGTCGTTTAATTCTAAAACAGTCATATTTTTAACTGCTTCTAAGATTTGTTCTTTAGACATTATATGTTTCCTCCTTGTATTTTGGGTTTTTTATGATACATTTCTGTAAAAATTATTATGCGCCTTGTTCTTCTTTTTGTTCTGCAACTGCTTTTGTAGCAAGAGCCAAGTTGCGAATTGGTGCTTGAAGAACGCTGAGTAACATAGAAAGTAAACCTTCGCGAGATGGAAGTTCAGCTAGAGCTTTTACTTCTTCAACTGTTGCTAAGTTTCCTTCGATTACACCTGCTTTGATTTCTAATGCTTCATGCTTTTTAGCGAAGTCATTAAGAATTTTCGCTGGTGCAACAACATCTTCATTACTGAACGCGATAGCGTTAGGACCAGTTAATGATTCATTCAAACCTGTTAATTCAACAGATTCAGCAGCACGACGAGTTAAAGAGTTTTTGAAAACTTTGAACTCAATTCCTGCTTCACGAAGTTGTTTACGAAGTTCTGTTACTTCAGAAACAGTCAAACCACGGTAGTCAACAACGATTGTTGATTTACTTGCTTTGAATTTTTCAGCAATATCAGATACTATTTGTTGCTTTTGTTCGATTACGCTGCTCATCTTTACACCTCCTGTAGAATTTCTACATTTATACCGACAAATAAAATCCTCCATATCTTTCAAAGACATGGAGGCTATACAATAGTTGTTCTAAACAACTGACTAATCTATCGTATTACCTCGGTAGGAAATTAAGCTTTTAAGGGCACCTACTGTCTACGGTACAAATGTTATTATTTTTTTCAACAAAATGAAGTATATTCTATATCTCACATTTTGTCAAATACCAATTTTTATTAAAAACTAGCAGGATCTACCTTTACACCAGGACCCATTGTAGAAGTAATAGATACATTCTTCATGTAAGTTCCTTTTGCAGCTGCTGGTTTTACTTTTACGATTGTATCAAAAATAGTTCTGAAGTTTTCAACAAGTTTAGCTTCGTCGAAAGATACTTTACCAACTGGAACATGTACGTTACCAGCTTTATCTACACGATACTCTACTTTACCTGCTTTAATTTCATTAACAGCTTTTGTTACATCGAAAGTTACAGTACCAGTTTTAGGGTTTGGCATTAAACCTTTAGGTCCTAATACACGACCAAGTTTACCAACTTCACCCATCATATCTGGAGTTGCAACGATAACGTCAAACTCAAACCAACCTTGTTGGATTTTATTTATATATTCAGCATCGCCTACATAGTCTGCTCCTGCTGCTTCTGCTTCTTTTAATTTTTCGCCTTTAGCGAATACTAAAACACGTTGAGTTTTACCAGTTCCGTTTGGAAGAACAACTGCTCCACGGATTTGTTGGTCAGCTTTCTTAGGATCTATTCCTAGACGAAAAGCAACTTCAACTGATGCATCAAATTTTGCAGTGCTAGTCTTTTTAACTAACTCTACTGCTTCTTGAACTGGGTAAGCTTTAGTACGATCAACAAGTTTGATAGCTTCTAAATACTTCTTACCTTTTTTAGCCATAACTTTATTTCCTCCTTGAATTGTGGTTTTAGCGGAATTACCTCCCACGAATAAAGGTTGCGACTAAAGATTTACCGTCGTCACAACCTTAATCAACAGAACCATATAGGTTTAGTCTTCAATAACAATACCCATGCTGCGTGCAGTACCTTCAACCATACGCATAGCTGCTTCAACACTTGCCGCATTTAAATCTGGCATTTTTGTTTCAGCAATCTCGCGTACCTTGTCACGCTTTACAGTTGCTACTTTATTACGATTTGGTTCACCAGAACCAGACTCGATACCAGCTGCTTTTTTAAGTAAAACTGCAGCAGGTGGAGTTTTTGTAATAAATGTAAATGAACGGTCTTCAAAAACCGTAATCTCAACAGGAATGATTAACCCAGCTTGTTCAGCTGTACGAGCGTTAAACTCCTTACAGAATCCCATGATGTTTACCCCTGCTTGACCCAATGCTGGTCCAACTGGTGGCGCCGGATTTGCCTTAGCTGCCGGGATTTGCAATTTAACAACTTTAATTACTTTTTTAGCCACGAGACACACCTCCTTAAAGTCCGTGATGTGGTAATAGGGGTTTTTCCCCTCCCACTCAACATAGTCTTTATATAAATAAAGAAATTTGACAATATCCTATCTCTTTACGAGATATACTGACCTATGAAATAGTAACACTTTTTCAAAATCATTTCAAGTTTTCTAGTTAAAATTTTTCAATTTGTGTAAAATCGAGTTCTACCGGAGTATCTCTTCCAAACATATTAACTAGTACTTTTACTTTCGCTTTATCTTTATCAATTTCTTCCACAGTTCCTGTAAAGTTAGCAAATGGACCTTCGTTAACTTTCACTGTTTCACCTAACTCAAACTCAAGGTCGAATCTTTGTTCTTCGACGCCCATTCTTTTTAGAAGGCCTTGTACTTCTTCAGGAAGAAGCGGAGTTGGTTTTGAACCAGATCCAGATGAACCAACGAATCCAGTTACGCCTGGTGTGTTACGTACAACATACCAAGAGTCATCTGTCATCACGATTTCAACTAAAACATAACCAGGAAAAACTTTTCTTTTCACTGTTTTTGTTTTACCATTTTTAATTTCTGTTTCTTCTTCTTCAGGCACAACAACGCGGAAGATTTTATCTTGCATTGCCATTGTTTCTACCCTTTTTTCTAAGTTTGCTTTCACTTTATTTTCATAACCAGAGTACGTATGGACCACATACCAGTTTTTTTCCATAAAAGAGGACTTCTTCGTCCGTCCCTCCCTGCAACATTTTTTAATATACTACCATATAGGATATCTTAATAATTTTCATTTATTTTTCAGCAAATGAAAAAACCCGTCACCGGGCTTTTGTAAATGTTTCCTATCGTTTTACCATTATACCATGAGTTAATGACTGTTATTCAAGTATTAAACGAATAAGTTCAGAAATTCCTAAGTCTATGACTGCAAAGAAGATAGAAAAGAAGATTACTGTTACTAAAACAGTAATAGTATAGTTAGTTAACTCCTTCTTCTTTGGCCAACTAACTTTTCTTAATTCTCTACCAACTTCACGAAAAAACTTAACAGTGCTTTGCATGTCTGTACCTCCATCTTTAATGCGGGTAGCTTATCTTTAAGCAATTATTTTGTTTCTTTGTGAACGGTATGCGCATTACAATTCTGACAAAATTTCTTTATTTCTAATCTTTCTGCCCCATTGTTACTTACAGTGGAATAATTCCTTGATCCGCATTTTTCACAAGCTAAAACAATTTTCTTTTTCATTTATTTTTACTCCTACTTCGTCCTTAAATATCTTTCAAAACTGTATCACGGACAAGTAAATGATGTCAATAACAGTAAGAACCGCCAAATAAATACATTTAGAGAGAAAACTCCCTTATCTCTAAATATCTCTCCAATTTCCTCTTTACACGTTGAAGAGCATTATCTATTGATTTCACATGTCTATTTAGTTCCTCAGATATTTCTTGATACGATTGGCCATCTAAATATAAAGCTAATACTTTTCTTTCTAAATCACTTAATAATTCGGACATCTTTATTTCTATATGGTCATACTCTTCCTGATTAATGATTAATTCTTCTGGGTCCAATACTTTAGCACCAGAAATAATATCCATTAACGTCCGATCAGATTCTTCATCATAAATAGGCTTGTCCAAAGAAACATATGAGTTCAATGGAATATGTTTTTGTCGGGTAGCAGTTTTTATTGCAGTAATAATTTGTCGCGTAATACATAGCTCTGCAAATGCCTTAAATGATGATTGCTTGTCCTCTTTAAAGTCTCTAATAGCTTTATAGAGTCCAATCATTCCCTCTTGCACAATATCTTCTTTATCTGCTCCAATTAAAAAATAGGATCTGGCTTTTGCTCTCACAAAGTTACGATACTTTTGAATTAAATAATCCAACGCATCGCTATTACCTTTATGTACCAATTCCACTAACACTTCATCTTCAAGTTCCATATATTTTTCAATACTATCGTTACTCTTAGTCCAGTTGTCAGCACTCATTCAGATCCCCCCGACGTGCAATCATGGATACACCCATTATACTCTAGGCGTTTTTTAAGCGTCAACAACTCATTTCTCTCCGCGTCGCCATTTTTCGAAAATTTCTTCTACTTCCCTTGTAAGCGGAATTTTAGCAACAGGCTTTTTTTCCTTAATTTTCTTTACCTTTTTGCCAATATCCTTTTCCATTCCCTGCATTTCAATTAGCAATTCTCTTGCGGATTTTCTAAGAGCACCTTGTCCAAAAATAGCCCACTGCTCTGTGAAGTCAGAAGTCGCAACATAAATCTGTGTCTTTCTGTTGTTTAATTCTATCGCCATTCTTTCAATACATTCATCGGCAGTCTCATTTTCTCGGGTAAAAATGACTTCCACTTTACTATCTTTATACTTTCTTTGTGTGCCTCGAACATAATATGCATCAAATACAACAATTACTCTGTATCCGGAGTATCCCTGATATTCAGCCATTTTTTCAACTAAAGCATCTCTAGCCGCTGCAAGGTCTTTATTCTTCAATACACTAAGTTCAGGCCAAGCCCCTATAATGTTATATCCATCGACTAAGAGAATATCCATTCTTATCCCTCTAGTGGATGGCGTTTACGGTGTACCTCATACATTAAAAGTGCGGCTGCGACGGAAGCATTTAGAGATGTAACTGCTCCAACCATTGGTAAATGAATAAGAAAGTCGCATTTCTCTTTAATTAACCTGCCCATACCTTTTCCTTCACTACCAATAACTAATCCTAATGGCATTGTTCCGTCAAATCTACGATAGTCTTCGCTTCCTTTTGCATCTGTTCCTGCTATCCATATTCCTCTTGCCTTTAAATCATCTATTGTTCTTGCCATATTTGTTACTCTTACAACTGGTATATGTTCTATTGCACCAGTAGATGCCTTTGCTACTGTTGCAGTTAGACCTACAGCTCTTCTTCGGGGAATAATAATACCATGTGCTCCAACAGCATCAGCTGTTCTCATAATAGAACCTAAATTATGAGGATCCTCGATTTCATCTAACAATAAAAAGAATGGTGTTTCTTGTCTTTTCTCTGCCAAAGCGAATAAGTCGTCTATTTCGGCATACTGATAGGCCGCTACTTGTGCAACAACCCCTTGATGATTTGCATCAACTAAACCATCTAACTTCTTCTTAGGTACAAATTGAATGAGCACATTTGCATTTTTAGCTAAATTAATAACTGTTTGCATTTGCCCCTTTTGGGAACCCTCTGCTATTAATATTTTATTAACATCACGCTCTGATTTTAATGCTTCAATTACTGCATTTTTTCCAACTATATAATCACTAGACACTATTTTGCGCCTCCTATTTGCTTTCTATGATAGAAAAAGCTGCTTGGATTATTTCCTCAAGTCGCTCTTCTCTATGAGCCATATATAAATATCCAAGTACCGCTTCAAAACCTGTACTATAACGATAAGTTTGCACATCGGTATTTTTGGGAATAGAACCTGACTTTGCATTTCTTCCCCTTTTTAATACTGCCATTTCTTCATCCGATAAAAAATTATCTTCCATCAATTGATGTACAACTTTTGCCTGCCCTTTTGCAGTAACATACTTTGTTGCTTCTCGGTGCAGATGGTTAGGCTTTACCTTTCCGCTATACAACAAATGTCTTCTCACATATATCTCTAGAACAGCGTCCCCCATATAAGCGAGGGCTAAGCTGTTCAATTGTTTTTCATCTACTTTATTTTCATAGAGGATCATCTTTTTACCCTCTTTTCCAACGAATACCTTGTGCTGTATCTTCCAAGATGATATTTCTTGCTTTTAATTCATCTCTAATTTGATCAGCTAACTGGAAGTTTCTTTCTTTTCTTGCTTGTGTTCTTTTCTCAATAAGAGCTTCAATCTCTTCATCCAATAATTCCTGACTTGCACTTAAAGAAAGGCCAAGTACACTAAATAATTCTTCAAACTCCTTCATAAACGCATGAATAACAGATGGTGATGTTGTCTTTTCAAGCAAGTAGTAGTTTGCTTGCTTAGACAATTCGAATAAAACGGATATTCCATTCGCCGTATTAAAATCATCATCCATACTAACAATAAATTGATTGTGTAATTCCTTAATTTTTTCTAACCATTCATCATTAGAATCGGTCAAATCTGTACTAGCTACACTACGGTGCTTCAGATTATCATAAGATGTTCTAATTCTTTCTAATCCTGCTCTTGTATTCTCTAATACTTCTTCACTATAATTGATTGGATTACGATAGTGCACAGAAAGCATAAAAAATCTCAAAACTTGAGGGTCATGAATTTTAATTATATCGTTAACCGTGATAAAGTTGCCGAGTGACTTAGACATTTTCTCATTATCAATATTAATATAACCATTATGCATCCAATAATTAGCAAACGTCTTTCCTGTCAAACTTTCCGACTGTGCAATTTCATTTTCATGATGGGGAAATGATAAATCTTGGCCCCCAGCATGGATGTCAATTGTATCTCCAAGATACTTTCGAACCATTGCAGAGCACTCTATATGCCAACCCGGACGCCCTTTTCCCCATGGACTATCCCAAGATATTTCTCCCTCTTTCGCATTTTTCCAAAGAGCAAAATCAAGAGAATCTTGTTTTTTTTCTCCTACAGCTATTCTTGCACCAGAACGTAATTCATCAATGGACTGATGAGACAATTTACCATATCCCTCGAAGGCTCTAGTATGGTAATAAACATCTCCCTCAGATTCATAAGCAAATCCTTTATCAATTAAAGTTGCAATAAAATCTATAATAATATCCATATTTTCTGTTACACGAGGATGAACATCCGCTTTTTTGCAACCTAACGCAGTTACATCTTCAAAGTAAGCATTAATAAAGCGATCAGCAATTTCTGGTACTGTGTCTCCTAGCTCTTTTGCTGCTTTAATTAATTTATCATCAACATCTGTAAAGTTGGATACATATTGTACATCATAGCCACGAAATTCAAGATATCTTCTAACTGTATCAAATACGATAGCAGGGCGTGCATTTCCAATATGGATATAGTTATATACAGTTGGTCCACACACATACATTTTTACCTTTCCTTCTTCTAGAGGAACAAAATCCTCCTTTACTCTCGATAACGTATTATATATTTGAATTGCCATTACTTTAGGCTCCTTTCTTTATGGATTTCCTTAAGATGCTCCTTAAGTTGAGCAATCTCCATTTCCATTTCTTTTAACCGCTCACTAAGTGGATCTGGTAAATCCCTATGATTTAAATCTTTATTTATCTTGATACCATCTTGTACTTTTACTCTTCCTGGAATACCTACTACTGTTGAATTTGCTGGTACATCTTTAAGAACAACAGAGCCAGCACCTATTTTGGCATTTTCTCCAATTACAATCGAGCCTAACACTTTAGCTCCTGATGCAATTAATGCATTATTATGCACTGTGGGATGCCGTTTCCCTTTTTCTTTTCCAGTTCCACCAAGTGTTACCCCCTGGAATATAGTTACGTTATCCCCTATCTCACAGGTCTCTCCAATGACAACACCCATACCGTGATCAATAAATAGACGTCTTCCTATTTTTGCTCCTGGATGTATTTCTATTCCCGTTATAAATCGACTAAACTGAGATACTATTCTAGCCATAAAAAACCGTTTGTGCCGATATAAGAAATGAGCAATTCTATGATACCAAATAGCGTGTAAACCAGAGTATGTTAGAATTACTTCTAACGAACTTCTTGCAGCAGGATCCTGTTCAAATATTACTGCAATATCTTCTTTCATGCGCCGAAACATTAATACCCCTCCCTATAAATTAAATTTATATAGAACCTTTTTATTTTAATTTATTGTTTCCACTGTATATCTGTTATTAACAGAAGCTATCTATATTCCAAAGACTTCCCCTTTGTTCTAACCGGAAAATAGTTTCTCATTAAAAGGCTATGCAAAGGTCCTTAATGCAAGGTAATTAGCGAAAAAAAAGCGTCTCTGTCTAAAAAGACAGAGACGCTTTTCGGCGCGGTTCCACTCTGTTTAGATTATTCCCCTAGCAATAATCTCCACTTAATCCTTGTTAACGGGTAGGCCCCGCCTCTATCTACTCAGAATCCTAATTAGTAGGTCTTTTTCGATACAGAACTCGGAGGTGCACTTCAAAAAAGGGGTAACTTAAATCACTTTCAGCCGATGATGATTCTCTCTAAAAAGCTCCCTTTTTTTACTTTTCCTCTTCTTCGCTTTCACACTTATCTTATTTTTCTATACTATATTACATTTTTTGCAAAATGTTAATTAAATTAATTTCGCTAATCTAGCTTCAATCTTTTGTTTTCCCAATAATTCTATAGCTTTTGGCAAATCTGGTCCGTGTGTTTGGCCAGTTGTTGCAACCCGAATTGGCATGAATAGGTTTTTACCTTTTTGTCCAGTTGCTTTTTGCACTGCCTTTATTGCTGCTTTTATTTGTTCTGCGCTCCATTCAGGCATTTCAGCTAATGTATTTTTAAATGCCTCAATAACAGTTGGGACACTCTCACCAGCTAATACCTCTTTACCTTCTTCTTCATACTGAATTTCATCTGCAAAGAATAGTTTAGATAGCTCGACTATATCTGCACCACAACTCATTTGCTCTTGATATAAATCAACTAGACGTTTTATCCAAGCATCTTCATCTACTGATCGTTCTTCACTTATTAATCCAGCCTTCACCAAATGCGGCACAGCAAGTTCAATAACTTCTTCTAATTCAGCTTTTTTAATATATTGGTTATTCATCCAAGCTAATTTATTTTGGTCAAATAATGCTGGTGATTTAGATAATCTCGCCGCATCAAAAATACGAATAAAGTCCTCTCGAGAGAAAATTTCTTCTTCTCCCTCTGGTGACCATCCTAACAAGGCAATAAAATTAAATAACGCTTCAGGAAGATAGCCAAGTTCTTCATATTGCTCAATGAATTGAATAATAGATTCATCACGTTTACTTAATTTCTTTCTGCTTTCATTTACAATTAAAGTCATATGACCAAAAATAGGTCTTTCCCAACCAAATGCATCGTAAAGCATTAATTGTTTTGGTGTATTCGTAATATGATCATCGCCTCTTAAGACATGTGAAATTTTCATAAGATGATCATCAATGGAAACAGCAAAATTATAAGTTGGTGTTCCATCCTTTTTTACAATTACATAGTCACCGATAGTTTCTGATTCAAAAGATACAGATCCTTTAACCATATCTTCAAATTCATATACTACATTTTCAGGAACAACAATACGTATACTAGGTTGTCTTCCTTCTGCCTCTAACTTTTCTTGTTGTTCTTTTGTTAAATGACGACATTTACCAGAATACTTAGGAGTTTCTCCTTTGCTTACCTGTTCTTCTCTTTCTGCCTCAATTTCTTCTTCTGTGCAATAGCATTTGTAAGCTAAACCTTTTTCTAGTAATTCTGTATAGTACTTTTTATAAATATCATTTCTCTCTGATTGACGATAAGGAGCATACTCTCCACCGACATCGACACTTTCATCCCAATCCATGCCAAGCCATTTCAAGTATTTTAATTGACTCTCTTCTCCACCTTGGATGTTTCTCTTTTTATCCGTATCTTCAATGCGGACAATAAATTTACCGCCTGTACTTCGAGCGTATAAATAATTAAATAATGCAGTACGCGCATTTCCGATATGTAAATGTCCTGTTGGACTTGGAGCATATCGAACACGTATTTCGTTAGACATTTAGATGTGCCTCCTTGACTATTTCAGTCTATTTATATCCGCAAGCATAATCTTATATTAAAAAGGAATAATCTTACTATAATTAATCATTTCATATAGCTTTTAATAACTTGCGCTTTTGTTCTCTATTCTATCACTTTGTTTTTTTCTTTAAAAGGGCGATTCACTTTTAAATTGTTTATTCAAGAGATACTTCTTTTTTGCAATAAAACTACTGCCATAGAAGCAATTCCCTCTCCTCTTCCTGTAAACCCTAGTTTTTCTGTAGTAGTTGCCTTCACATTGATGTTTTCTCTATCGGTTTCTAGTAACTCCGCTATTCTCAACTGCATAGCTTGTATATGGGGAGCCATTTTTGGCTGTTGAGCCATAATAGTACAATCCGCGTTCACCAATTCATACCCTTTATCTTTCACTAATTGCCAAACATGTTGAAGTAATTTAGCAGAATCCGCATCTTTAAATGCTGCATCTGTATCAGGGAAGTGCTTGCCTATATCTCCTTCCCCTATTGCTCCTAAACATGCATCCGCGATGGTATGTAATAGAACATCTGCATCGGAATGACCTAAAAGACCTTTTTCATATGGTATTTCAATTCCTCCCATAATAAGTGGTCTACCTTCTACTAACTGATGTACATCAAATCCTTGTCCTATACGAAACATCTGTTTTCTCCTTTGCTAATTATTTGACTCTTATTTATTCCTTCTTTTCGTGATGATTGCTTCAGCAAAATATATATCTTCAGGGGTTGTTAGTTTTATATTGTCATAATTACCTTCAATAATTTGTACAGGCAACCCTAATCTTTCCACTAAACTTGCATCATCAGTCCCTAAATATGTATCTAATTCTGCCTTTTCATGTGCTTCTTTTAAAATGGAAACGCGAAAAGCTTGTGGGGTCTGAATAGCCCACAAGCTAGAACGCTCAACTGTTTCCACTACTAAGTCACCTTCAATTTTCTTTACGGTGTCTTTAATAGGTACTGCCAAAACAGCCGCTCCTTTTTCTTCTGCAGCTTCTGTCAATCTTGCTAACTGCTCTACTTGAATAAAAGGTCTTGCCGCGTCATGAACAAGCACAATAGTTTGATTAGAGATTTTTTTGACAGCATGAAAGACACTATTTTGTCTTTCCTTACCACCTTCAACAATTCCTCTAATTTTCTTTACCCCATATTTTTCAACTATACTCTGCATTTCTTTTTTATCCTGTTCACTTACCACTAACCAAATGCCATCACAGTTATTGTCTTTCTCAAACACTTGCAATGTATGAATAAATACAGGTAATCCCTCTATTTCTAAAAAGAGTTTATTCTTTCCTAGTCCCATTCTCTTGCCTTGTCCCGCTGCCGGAATAATGACTTCGTAAGCCATATAATAACCCCTACCCTTTTACAGTGCTTTTTCTAGTAACTTCGGTTTAGCAAAAATCATACGTCCTGCCGAAGTCTGCAATACACTAGTTACTAGAACATCTATATGCTTCCCAATAAAGTTTCTTCCTTCTTCTACCACAATCATCGTTCCATCATCTAAATAAGCGACACCCTGATTATGCTCTTTTCCATCCTTGATAATCTGGATTTTCATTTCTTCTCCTGGGAGAACAACAGGTTTAACTGCATTTGCAAGATCGTTAATATTTAAAACAGCAACCTTTTGCAATTCACAAACCTTATTTAGATTAAAATCATTCGTTACTACTACTCCATTTGTTAGTTTAGCTAATTTAACAAGTTTACTATCTACTTCCGTGATTTCTTCAAAATCACCTTCATATATTTCTACTTTAATAGCTAATTCTTTTTGGATTCTATTTAAGATATCTAGTCCTCTTCTACCACGATTTCTTTTTAGAGCATCAGATGAATCGGCAATATGTTGAAGTTCTCCTAAAACAAATTGCGGAATCACAATGGTTCCTTCAAGAAATCCTGTTTGACAAATATCAGCAATTCTTCCGTCAATAATAACACTAGTATCCAATATTTTTAAATCACTTTTTTCCACTTTTACTGTTTCTTCTTCTACTGCTTTTTTCCTTCTAGTTGTGAATAGAGTTAATAACTCATCCCTCTTTTTAAACCCAACTTGAAATCCTAGATATCCAAAAAGCAATGAAAGTAAAATAGGAGCAACTGTATTGAGCACTGGCACAGATGTTAAAGCATATCCCACTAAAAAAGCTAATGTGAGACCAAAACCTATCCCAACACTTCCAAAAATAATATCTGTAATAGGAGCTTTTACAAGTCTTTCTTCCAGAAGCTTAATAAAGTTAACGATATAATCAATCGCCCAAAAAGTAATAAAATAAAATATAATGGCTCCAAGTATTGTTGACACATAAACATTATTAATAAAATCATAGTTAATAGACATCACTGAAAATAAATCAGGAATAAATAAAAACCCAATTGTACCTCCAACTATTAGAAAACAAGCTTGAACAATGCGCTTTAACAATACTTCCACCTCCTCCTCCACATTATAAACAAATTCCCAGTTTTGAAACCTATTATTACAGGAATTTTTTATTTGTAATGAAAAAGTTATTTTTACTAGAATGAATTTATTTATACTATTGGATAAAACTAGGTTATCATCAAAATTAATATCATGTCAAATAATTAAATATTCCATTTTAACACAACGTAATTTTCAGTTCAATCTTTTTTTCTTTCTTCTAATCCTTAGTATCCTAAAGTGGCTGTTAATGCTTCAGCAACAGTACTTACCCCTATTATCTCTATTCCTTTTGGAGGAGTAAATCCGCTTAAATTATTCGATGGTATAACTACCCTCTCAAAGCCAAGTTTTGCTGCTTCTTGTACTCTTTGTTCTATACGAGATACCCTTCTTACTTCACCGGTTAGACCTACTTCTCCTATTATACAATCAGTTGCTTTTGTAGGCTTGTCTCTAAAACTAGAAGCAATACTAACTACTATTGCTAAGTCAATTGCTGGTTCATCTAGCTTAACCCCTCCAGCAACCTTCAAATAGGCATCTTGGTTTTGTAATAACATTCCCACTCTCTTTTCTAACACAGCCATTAAAAGCGGCACCCTATTATGATCAATTCCATTTGCCATTCTACGTGGATTTCCAAAGCTAGTTGGTGATATAAGCGCCTGGATTTCAACTAATACAGGTCTTGTTCCTTCCATAGAAGCTACAACAGT
>DATMFU010000390.1:0-7138 GCA_035556015.1 Niallia sp.
TTATTAGCGATATAGTACGGACGAAGGAAACAGGAACACTTGCTATTTTGGATATTGATTATTTTAAGAAGATAAATGATACATATGGGCATATAACCGGTGATAATGTATTAAAAACTTTTGCTAACTTTTTAAAAGAGAATATTCGTAATACAGATATGCTTTTCCGGTACGGGGGAGAAGAGTTTGTCATCCTGTTTCAACGAGCAAATGGTATAGAGATAATGGAAGTATTGAATAGAATGCTCAAACGATTTTCTCAGAAGGTATTTGATGAGGATGGAAAAACTTTTTCTCTTACATTTTCAGCAGGAATCTATGAAATAGAATCAAGGCATGTCCCATTAATAAAGGCAATTGAAGCAGCAGATAACGCTTTATATGATGCGAAAGAAAAGGGGCGTGCACGAATTGAAAGTGCTAATAAAATAGCTAAAGTAACTAATCACAAAATATTGCATGTATCCATAGTAGACGATGATTCTCTTATCCGTTCCATCTTAGTGAATATTTTTGAGGGAATTGAGATAAAAAATCTAACATTAGATGTAGAAGAATACGAAGATGGAACGGAATTTTTGGCATCGAATCGTTTAAAGGAAAGTGGAATGCATTTCTTAATACTTGATGGAATTATGCCAGTAATGGATGGATTAGAACTATTACAAATTGTCAAAAAGACTTCCTATGAGCATAATGCCCATGTACTGATGTTAACTGGTAGGAAGAGTGAAAGTGACATAGCTGAGGCTTTAAGACTTGGTGCCGATGATTATGTAACAAAACCTTTTAGTATTACAGAACTCCAGGCACGAATTACAAGGCTTATTATGAGGATGGTTTCATAATGGGACAGGAAATAAAGATATTACAAATTGTTAGTATAACGATGCTAGGATTATTATTTATATTATTTTTATATTTAATTGTAAGGAAAACAATTGAAATTAAGGAAAATAAATATATTCAACAAAAAGTAGACCAATTAAAAATGCCTATTATTCGTTACTTGCAGTGGGGAAAAGAAATGGAAATGGAGAATATCGAATTAAGGGAAAAAAGATTGGACAAAGTGGCATTAGAGAAAATACTTAGCCATTTTTCGGAAATGATTGAAGGTACGGAGGAAGAAAATCGTCTTCAAAAAATAGCAAATTTATATTTGAAATCCTACTATTTGAAGAATCTTCAAGCATGGAGCTGGAGTAAAAGAATGAATGTGCTTTATAAAATTGAGGATTTTCATATGGAAGGATTGGAAGAGGCAGTAGTTCAAAAATTAAATGGGTCTAGAAAAATTTCAGTGGAAGAGAAAATACAAATTTATCGTATTCTCTCATCCTTTCAATATGAAGCGATAGTATCTTTATTAATACAAGATGAGAGTCTGACCGAAAAGGAATATCGAAGTATGCTGATTAGGTTAAATATGGATTTGTTTCATACATTGCTATCCTCTTTTTCTGAATGTAGGGAGGCACTTCAATTAGCCATCTTAGATGTAATGAGTTTGCGTAAAAAAATTGATCATATTGATTTCTTGGAGAATACTTTTCATATGTACAGTGGTGAGGTAAGGGTGAGAGCTTTAAAAGCAATTTCTTCTGTAGGGTTTGTTTCGAATATAGCTCCATATATTACGCTTTCCCACTCAACAGTTTGGGAAGAACGCATGATGTTAGCTAAGTTACTCGGCATAACGAAAAACTCAGATTATTTACCTATATTAAGGGAGTTAATTCATGATTCATCCTGGTGGGTTCGTTCCCAGGCAGCAGAGTCAATAATAAAGTATAAACAAGGCAAAGAGGTTTTGCAGGATATATTGGATTATTCTAAGGATGTCTTTGCAAAAGATATGGCTTTGGAATGGTTAAATAAAGGAGCTATTGAATGATGATATATGAATGGTGGTCAACGGCTGTTCAGTATTTTGCTTTATTTATTGCTATTTATATGGTGATAATCATTTTGTTTTATTCTACTATTTTATTTATTTCGATGATCCAATTACGAAGAGAATATCGATTAAATAGAGAGGACGTATATGACGACTTAACAAATGAAATGTATACAAAACCTGTGTCCATTATTGTACCAGCTTACAATGAGGAAGCTGGTATTATTCCCAGCGTTCGCTCGTTATTAAGTATTAATTATCCAGAGTATGAAGTGATTGTAGTAAATGATGGATCCAAAGATGCTACCTTACAAAAAATGATTGAATACTATGACATGATGAAAGTAGAAAAAGTAATAAGAAAGCAAGTTGATACTAGTGCTATTAAAGGAATTTATCAATCTAAAGTGCTGCCAAAATTATATATGGTCGATAAAGAAAACGGAGGAAAGGCAGATGCACTTAATGTTGGATTAAACTTCTCTCATTTTCCTTATATTTGTTCTTTAGATGGCGATTCTGTGTTAGAGCGAGATGCCTTTTTAAAAGTGATGAAGCCAATTATGGATAGTAATGAAGAAGTGATAGCATCTGGAGGAAGTATAAGGATTGCCAATGGATGTAAAATTAAGGACGGACAGGTGTTAGAGATTGGTCTTTCTAATCGACCGCTAGTAGTGATGCAAATAATTGAATATTTAAGAGCATTTCTCATGGGGAGAATTGGTTTAAGTAGACATAATTTATTATTGATTATTTCTGGAGCCTTTGGTGTTTTTTCTAAGAAATGGGTGATTAAAGCAGGCGGATATCAAACCAATACGGTGGGAGAAGATATGGAACTTGTTATTAAAATTCATCGATTATTAAAAGAGTCCAAGGAAAAAAAGAAAATCGTCTATATTCCCGATCCTGTTTGTTGGACAGAAGTACCAGAGGAAATGAAAATTCTCAAAAGACAGCGACGAAGATGGCATAGAGGATTGTTTGAAAGTCTTTGGAATCACAAACAATTAAGTTTTAATCCGAAATATGGAAAAATTGGTCTTATTTCTTTCCCTTATTTTTGGTTGATTGAATTTATGGGTCCTATTGTTGAGTTATTAGGCTATTTATATACAATAATCGCACTATTCTTTGGTGGAATATACTTAGAATTTGCTATCTTAATTTTTTTATTATCTTGTATTTATGGTTCCATTTTCTCCATGGCTGCTGTGTTGTTAGAAGAATGGAGTTTACGAAAATATCCTAAGACTTCTCATATTGTTACCTTGTTCTTCTATTCATTAACAGAAACATTTTGGTATCGACCTCTAACGGTTTTATGGCGTTGCGAGGGAATATGGCAGCTAATTCGAGGGGAGAAAAGCTGGGGAGATATGAGTCGTAAAGGAGTATCAGAATGAAATGGAATAAAACAAGTTCGTTTTTCTTACTAATTATTATTGCTGTGGGACTTCTTTCAAGTCCTTTTTGGCTTTGGAAGCTAAAGGAATCACAGGAGTTAAATATATTAATTATGGATAAAACGGTTGCTGATAAATCCTATCGTGAACATAATGGTCTGGTTTGGTTGTTAAACAATCAAAAGTATATAAAAGCAAATGGGGAAGCTTATTATGTAGAAAGTGATTATAAAGGATTTAAACCTGCTGGAGATAAAGAATATAAGGTGAGTGGATTACCGAATACTCTAGATAAATATGATGTCAATTATCTAACAGATCAGTATGGTGTATATGAGGAAGAGTTTTATGGGAGTAATAAGCTAGGAGAGAGATCAGAACAAATTTACGGTGGTTTACAAATAGGCGACATCGAAAAAATAGAAGATTCACTTTTTCAAACGAAGAATAAAACGCTTATTGCCGAGTTTAACACTTTTGCAAGCCCAACTAGTGATGAAGCAAGAGAAAAAATAACGAATCTCTTAAATGTTTCATGGAATGGCTGGATTGGTAGGTGTTTCTTCGAGTTAGATGGAAGTGAAGTTCCTATTTGGGTAAAAGAAAATTATGAAGCTTCTTATGGGGAAAAATGGAACTTTAATGGAGATGGAATAGTATTCATTAATAAGGATGATTATGTCGTAGTACTTAGTGGAGAGGAATTAGATGGAGATAAAGTGCAATTTGCAACTACATCACAAGGAGAGGAAAATTTAGGAGTATCCATTGAATCTAACTATGGGTATTGGTTTGATATGGTGAGTACAAAAGAAGATAAGAATGTACTAGCCACTTATACATTGCCAGTTAGTAAAAAAGGCAAGGAAGTACTAGAAGGATATAATTTACCTATTTCTTTCCCAGCTATTATAAAGAATACAAATAAGCAATATACCTCCTATTATTTTGCCGGTGACTATGCAGATGAAGGAGAAGTGCCAAGTATATATAAGACTGTAGGATTTGATATTTGGAAAAAATATGTAACTTATCGTAATTCTTTCTATTGGAATAGTTATGTCCCTATTATGAAAAGTATTTTAAAGGATGGATTACATAAGCAAGGGAACATACCGAGTACAAATGTAGGAACTGTTAAAGAAAACAACATAGAAATAAACAGTAAAACGAACGATGAATATATCCAAGTATGGAAAGATGGAAAATGGACCAATCTTCTAGTAAAAGGAGTAAACATGGGAATCTCTAAGCCAGGAGCATTCCCTGGGGAAACAGCTATTACAAAAGAGGAATATATGCGTTGGTTCAAAGATATTGGTGCCATGCATGCCAATACGATTCGAGTTTATACATTGCATCCACCAGAATTTTATGAGGCGCTTTATGAGTATAATCAACTTGCTGAAGAACCATTGTATCTTTTTCATGGTGCCTGGGTTAATGAAGAAATCCTTGTTGAAAAACAGGATGCCTATGCAGAAGAAGTACAAGCTGATTTTGAAACAGAATTAACATATATGATTGATATTGTACATGGGAATGCCAATTTACCAGAACGTGCGGGTCATGCTTCAGGTAAGTATACTTATGATATTTCTCCCTATGTATTAGGCTATATGATTGGAATAGAGTGGGATCCAGAAGTTGTTAAAAATACAGATGAGAAGCATAAAGGTAGAGAGAATTATCAAGGGACCTATTTTTACACTGATAATGCTTCACCATTTGAGATTTGGCTTGCAGGAAAGATGGATGATACGGTCAAATATGAAGCGGAAAAATATAACTGGCAGCATACGATGAGTTTTACCAATTGGGTAACAACCGATTTACTAGACCATCCAGCAGAACCGAGTGAGAAGGAAGATATGTCCGTGGTAAATCCCAACAATATTAAGAATACAGATGAATTTCGAGCAGGATTATTTGCTTCTTATCATGTGTATCCTTATTATCCAGATTTCCTAAATTATGAAGAGAGCTATTCCAGTTATGTTAATAAAGAGGGGAAACAAAGTAATTATGGAGCGTATATTCATGATTTAAGAGCAGCACATAATATGCCAGTATTAGTTGCTGAGTTTGGAGTACCATCATCAAGAGGGAAAACACATGAAAATATAAATGGAATGAATCAAGGGTTTATTTCTGAAACAGAACAAGGGCAAATGGATAAAGAATTGTTTCAAATGATACTAGATGAGAATTATGCAGGTGGATTAATCTTTACTTGGCAAGATGAGTGGTTCAAACGAACATGGAACACAATGGATTATGACAATCCAGAAAGAAGACCTTATTGGTCAAATATGCAGACAAATGAACAGCACTTTGGATTATTGAGCTTTGATCCAGGAAAATATGAGCCAACGATTTATGTAGATGGTAATACAAAAGATTGGGATAAATTAAATGTGGACCCTATTTATTCTACAACTTCAGAGGAAAGTCCATTAAAATCTGTAAGCGTAACAAGCGATGAGCAGCAAGTTAATATTAGAGTAGATTATGAAAAGCCCCTTGACTTAAATGAAGATCATACGTATATATTACTTGATACTATTGGCGAGCAAGGACAAGAGAAAATCAAATTGGCAAATCATACAGTAACAACTGATTTTGGGGTAGATTTTCTAGTAGATATATCCGATGAGGATAACTCAGAGATCTTTATAGACAGTTACTATGATAGTTACTATTTTCAATATGGTTCTCTACTTAACATGATTCCAGAAGAATCATATGCTAGTAATAAAAATAATGGGGTGTTTCATCCTATCCGTTTGGCTTTAAATAAAGAGTTAAAGCTATTAAATGAAAGAATACCTTTCCAATCCTATATAACAGGGAAACTTATGGTAGGTAATGGAAATCCAACAAACGAAGAGTACAATAGTCTAACAGATATAAGTATCAGCAAAGATAAAAAAACACTAGAATTAAGAATACCTTGGGCATTAATAAATGTGAAAGATCCAAGTCAAAAAGAAATAATGGCTGATCTATGGGAAAAAGGGTTAGATGGCAGTGACTATATAGAAGGAATTCGTATAGCTGTAGCAATGGAAAAGGGAAGAAATGTTATAACTTCCTTTCCTTCATTAACGAAACAGAATAAGTTAAAAGCTACTGAGACGAAAATATATGGTTGGGATAAATGGGAGGAACCTGCTTTTCACGAACGGTTAAAATCCTCTTATTATATCCTACAAGACTTCTTTTCAGAAATCAGCAAATAGGAGGGATTGTTATTAAACGATTATTACTAGCTGAGGATGAAGAAGTTCTAAGAATGTTAATTGTTGATACGTTGGAAAATGAGTATTTGGTTGATGAAGCACAAGATGGGGGACAAGCGTTAAAGCTAATAGAGAAAAACCAGTATGATTTACTAATTCTTGATTATATGATGCCAATTATGACGGGATTGGAAGTTATTGAAAAAGTAAGGTCTGATGTTGGAAAAAAGGATATCAAAATCATGATGCTTAGTGCCAAAAGCCAGTCTCATGAAAGAGAAGATATTCTTACAGCAGGAGCAGATTATTTATGGCAAAGCCATTCAGTCCGCTTGCTTTACTAAACAAAGTTGGAGACATTCTTCATGAAGATTAAATCATATTTACGAAAAAGCATATCAAGGCAGTTTATTGCTATACTATGCTTTTTTATTCTATTATTTTTAATCGGCGCCATTATATTAGTGTACGCCCAAGAAAAAGTGAATAATAATTATGTGGAAACAAGAAATAAATTAGTCCATAAATCTACCATGGTTAGTGAGTTAAACAATCACTTAGAAAAGGCTATGTTTGATGCCCGTGGT
>DATMFU010000391.1:0-12004 GCA_035556015.1 Niallia sp.
AAGCTTTGCACAAAGAAGAAAAACGATTCTAAATAACTTATCAAGCCAACTAGAGAATGGTAAGGAAAAAAAGGAACAGATTATTGAGGCTCTAAAAGAAGCAGATATTGATCCATCTAGAAGGGGAGAATCTCTTTCTATAGAGGAATTTGGAAGATTGAGCGACTTATTATTCGAGAAATTATATAAAAAATCATAAAGCAAAATAATATATTAAGAGGAGTAGACTTATGAAGTCTATTCCCCTTTTTGTATTTAGCGGACTGGAGGATGTTACAATCGTTTTTTTAATAAGAGCTTTTTGCTAAAAATATAGGTTACCCGTATTCATATTTTCACCATTCATTAGGTAAATGCATAATTTATTTAAGATAGATATGAATATAATCCAACAGCGAGTGTTTTGGGTTAATTGGGGTGACACCAGTGAATATAAATATTATAGATATTGTCGGAAGAGAATCATATAACTGTGATATATTATTTCGTATTATTGATGTAAAAGAAGAAAATGGACAGAAGATTGCTGTTTTGTATGGGGAAGATTTTCGTTTGATTGCGGATGCCCCTTTTGAAGATTTAATGATTGTTAATCAGCCAATGAAAAGGAAGATTGCACAAAAAGTTCAATTGTTAGAAGAACAATCACTAGAATTATTTCGGCAAGATGTTAATCTTTTAAAACGAAAGCAAGAATATCAAGCCACAGAAGCATATAGTAAGCCCTCTAATTATTTTCAGTTACCTGGTAAGGTATTACATTTAGATGGTGATCCTAATTACTTAAAGAAGTGCCTAGCTTTATATGAGAAAATTGGAATTCCCGTAAATGGGGTCCATTGTAGTGAAAAAGAAATGCCTAATAGAATAAGTACGCTCCTAGATTACTATCGCCCGGATATACTTGTTATAACTGGACATGATGCCTATTCTAAGGCGTTAGGAGATAAAAAGGATATCAATGCTTATAGACATTCTAAATACTTTGTACAGACCGTTAGAGAGGCAAGAAGAAAAGTACCTCATTTAGATCAATTAGTTATCTTTGCTGGTGCTTGTCAGTCTCACTTTGAATCTCTAATCTATGCGGGAGCTAATTTTGCGAGTTCTCCATCCCGAGTGAATATACATGCTTTAGATCCTGTATATATTGTTGCTAAGATTAGTTTCACACCTTTTATGGAAAGAGTAAATGTATGGGATGTATTAAGAAACACACTTACAGGGGAGAAAGGGCTTGGGGGGATAGAAACGAAGGGAGTACTCCGAACTGGTATGCCTTTTCATGCTAATAATTTAGAAGAAATTTAACGAAACAGGTGAGTGCCCCTGTTTTTTTTTGTGTAAAAGTAGTTGTATTAAATTTTCTTCTTCTTACATATTTCTAATTAGGTAGGATAAACTAAATTTGTTGAAAAATTGGAGAAAAATAAGAATAAAATATATTGACAACTTCTAAATGAGACTGTTATAATTTATATTTTTGTTTGACTCTGTTGTGTCAGTGTGATATACTTTACATAGTGAGGTGGACCGAATGGCAAAAACATTATCAGATATTAAAAAAGCTCTTGATTCAAATTTAGGAAAAAGACTTATGCTAAAAGCAAATGGCGGTCGTCGCAAGACTATTGAGCGTCAAGGTGTATTGGCTGAGACTTATCCATCCGTATTTGTAGTGGAATTAGATCAGGATGAAAATGCATTTGAACGTGTATCATACAGCTATGCGGATGTTTTAACAGAAACGGTTCAAATTACCTTCTTTGAAGATACATCAGGACAAGTTGCTCTAAGCTAATTAAATATCGCTTAAAGCTTAAGTGGCAGTGAACAAGTTGTTTGCTGCTTATTTTTTATGTAAAAAACTATTAGGATTTTTAAAAACAGGTATAAACACGTGCTTATACTGGGAACAAATAGATAACATGAAAAAAAGAATACGTTACATACTATAGTTACCGTGAGTGATGAAAGGAGAGAATCACTATGAGTAGACGAAAAGGTATTATGTCTGAGGGGTTAAAAGAAGAACTAGCGAAAGAACTGGGTTTCTATGACGTAGTCCAAAAAGAGGGCTGGGGAGGAATACGTGCTAGAGACGCAGGGAATATGGTGAAAAGAGCCATTGAAATAGCAGAACAAAGTCTTCTAACTCAAAATAAAGAGTAATTTCTTAAGACGCTTTACGTCCATCTTTATATTAATCATAATGGATTTACTCACGGTGAGATTACTGGGTCTATTATTAGCTTCTCTGCTGACTACCCTTTCTGTAGTAGAAGCTAGTAATAGATCCTTTTATACAATTACGATTTATTTATAGGGAAAATTCCTAAATATATTACATAGAAATACAATCTCAGTTGTTATTACTTACTAATTTTATGGTAAAATCACTATATCCATATAGAAGATAAGATAGTTTATTCTAATTGAGTAAAAATTACTGACTGGAGTAGGGAAAGTAAAAGTTGACATTAAGTGGGTGGACATATTGAAGCTTTTGGTTAAAGCACCAGCTAAAATTAACTTATCATTAGATGTGCTTCATAAGAGACCAGATGGGTATCATGAAGTAGAGATGATTATGACTACTATTGATTTGGCTGATAGAATTGAATTGACGCTGTTAGATAGCGATCAAATAAAAATAGTTTCTCTTAATAGATTTGTACCTGATGACCAAAGAAATCTTGCTTATCAAGCTGCAAAACTTTTAAAAGAAAAATATCATGTTAATAAAGGTGTAATGATTAAAATTGAAAAAAATATTCCTGTTGCAGCAGGGCTTGCTGGAGGAAGCAGTGATGCAGCAGCTGTACTAAGAGGTTTAAATAAATTATGGGATTTAGGGTTGTCATTAGATGATTTAGCCGTGATTGGTGCAGAGATAGGATCTGATGTATCTTTCTGTGTCTATGGTGGAACTGCTCTTGCTACAGGAAGAGGAGAAATCATTAAAGAATTACCAGCACCACCTGTTTGCTGGGTAATATTAGCTAAGCCATTTATTGGTGTTTCAACTGCAGATGTCTATAAAAGATTAGATGTTGAAAAAGTAGAACATCCTAAAACGAATCAGATGATAGAATCTATACATACTAATGACTATAAACTTATGTGTAATAGTGTAGGAAATGTACTAGAGGACGTAACACTGAAACTTTATCCAGAAGTTTCTCAAATTAAAGAGCAGATATATAAGTTTGGAGCGGACGCTGTTTTAATGAGTGGAAGTGGGCCAACTGTTTTTGGACTTATTCAACATGATTCAAGAATGAATCGAGTTTATAATGGATTGAGAGGGTTTTGTGACCAAGTATTCGCAGTTCGTATGATGGGACAACGACACACTCTTGATTAAATCCGTATAATAAAGTAAAATTATCCGTAAATATTCGGATTTGGAGGTTCGGTTATGAAATTTCGTCGTAGTGAACGTTTGATAGACATGACGAATTATTTACTTGAGCATCCTAGGCAATTAGTATCTCTATCTTATTTTGCAGATAAGTATCAATCGGCCAAGTCTTCCATTAGTGAGGATTTGGCTATTATTAAGGAAACATTCGAGCAAAGAGGTATAGGGACGCTACATACATTGCCTGGAGCAGCAGGTGGCGTTAAATATCAAGTAAAAGTAAGTGATGAAGAAGCAAAGCCAGTCGTAGATGAGCTTTGTAATTTAATAAAGAATCCTGATAGGTTACTACCAGGTGGGTACTTGTATATGAACGATATTCTAGGGAATACGTCTATTGTACAAAAAGTAGGGAAATTATTTGCATCTGCATATGCAGACACCGAAATTGATGTAGTCATGACAGTAGCAACAAAAGGGATTCCATTAGCTTATGCAGTAGGAATGTATTTAAATGTTCCTGTCGTCATGGTAAGAAGAGATAGCAAAGTTACTGAAGGGTCTACAGTAAGTATAAATTACGTTTCTGGCTCAACTAAGCGAATACAAACAATGCTTTTATCGAAACGAAGTCTAGAAGAAGGATCAAAAGTTTTAATAGTAGACGATTTTATGAAAGCTGGCGGTACAATTAATGGTATGATTAGTTTACTAGATGAATTTAATGCCGCAGTAGCCGGTATCGCAGTATTAGTGGAAGCGGAAGAGGCAGAAGAGAGATTGGTAGATGACTATTTATCCCTTGTTAAATTATCTGGTGTCGATGTAAAAGAAAAGACCATTTCAGTGAAAAATGGTAACTATTTTGACAAGAAGTAAACAATAGGAGGAAGCAGAAATGAAAGTTGTTCAAACAAGTAATGCACCAGCAGCAATTGGTCCATATTCTCAAGGTATTATTGTTAACAATATGTTTTTTAGTTCAGGACAAATTCCCCTTACACCAGAAGGTAATGTAGTAGAAGGGAATGTACAGGAACAAACACACCAAGTTTTTAAGAATCTTCAAGCAGTTTTAGAAAGTGCAGGTGCTTCTTTTGATACGGTAGTAAAAGCAACTGTCTTTATTAAAAATATGGAAGATTTCCAAGCAATAAATGAAGTATATGGTGAATATTTTTCTACTCATAAACCAGCACGTTCTTGTGTGGAAGTAGCAAGACTTCCTAAGGATGTTTTAGTAGAAATTGAAGTAATTGCACTTTGTAAATAGATAAAATATATAATTTATGGACAATTTTAACGGATTTTAACGATTTTTCTTCAATTTATCCTAAATATTCTAAAAAAAATCGCCTTGAAAGAAGGAGTTATGAAAATTCTGTTGAATTTAATAACTAGATTTTATCTTCTAGTAAAGGTGGTGAACAGAATGGAAGTAACTGATGTAAGATTACGCCGAGTTAATACAGATGGACGAATGAGAGCTATTGCCTCTATTACACTAGATAATGAATTTGTTGTTCACGATATTAGAGTAATTGACGGAAATAATGGATTATTCGTTGCGATGCCAAGTAAGAGAACTCCAGATGGAGAATTTAGAGATATCGCACATCCAATTAACTCTGGCACGAGGGGTAAAATCCAAGAAGCAGTTTTGGCAGAATACCACCGCTTGGGTGAATTAGAAATTGAATTTGAAGAAGCTGGTGCTTCCTAAAATAATCTGCAGCTAGAGCCTACTTCATGAGAGTAAGGCTCTTTTTTTTTGTCTTTTTTACAAAGGTTTATAAAAGTGGGGATTCTTTGTGGAAAATTGGTATATGTCTATCTCCCTTTTATTTCTAATGAAAATATTCACAAGTTTTAGTATGATTAAACTAAAGCAAAAGTTCTATTTTCATGTTAATATTTGTGAAAATTTCCAAACATCTACTTAATTCAGGGGAATACTAATAAGAAGAGTACATAAATCATGAATCCTTCCTTGAAATCAGTGAGTATTTAAGATATATTTTTTAATGGATAAAAAGGTTATTGGAGGCCTGTGAATGACAACTCGTTACGCAGTGATTTTAGCCGCAGGACAAGGAACACGAATGAAGTCTAAGTTGTATAAAGTACTTCATCCAGTTTGCGGAAAACCGATGGTACAGCATGTTGTAGATCAAGTGGCACTATTGCAAGTGAGTAAAATAGTAACTGTGATTGGTTATGGTTCAGAGAAGGTAAAAGCACAACTAGGCAACAGTGTTGACTATGTATATCAAAAGGAGCAGCTTGGTACTGCTCATGCAGTTATTCAGGCAAAAGATCTTCTCGGAGATAAAAAGGGTGTTACTTTAGTTGCTTGTGGAGATACTCCATTAATTACAAGTGGTACGATGGAAGCTCTTTTTCAGCATCATGATAAAACGAATGCCAAGGCTACTATATTAACAGCAAAAACAAATAAGCCGGATGGTTATGGAAGAATCGTTCGCAATCAATCTGGAGTAGTCGAGAGAATAGTAGAACATAAAGATGCAACGGAAGCTGAAAGACAGATTACAGAAATAAATACGGGAACTTATCTATTTGATAATGCTTTATTATTTGAAGCACTTGACCAAGTTTCAAATGAAAATGCACAAGGTGAATTTTATCTGCCTGATGTTATTGAAATTCTTAAGCAAAAGGGCGAAATAGTTACTGCGTTTCAAACAGATGATTTTAATGAAACTATTGGTGTTAATGACCGTGTTGCTTTATCAGAAGCGGAAGCAATTATGAGAAAGCGAATTAATGAGACTCATATGAGGAATGGAGTAACAATAGTTGATCCATTAAATACTTATATCGAGGCTAGTGTGACGATTAAAGAGGATACGATTATTTATCCAGGAACTACTTTGGCTGGAACAACAGTAATTGGTCCTGAATGTATAATTGGGCCTAATACTGAAATAAATAATTGTGAAGTTGGAAATAATACGGCTATTAAGCAGTCTGTTGCAAATGATAGTAGTATTGGTTCTCATGTGAATATTGGTCCATTTGCTCATATTCGACCAGCATCTCAAATCGGTGATGATGTAAAAATCGGTAATTTTGTCGAAATCAAAAAGGCTGAATTAGGAAAAGGAAGTAAAGCATCTCATTTAAGTTATATTGGTGATGCGAAGGTTGGCAGTGATGTAAATGTTGGTTGCGGTACAATCACTGTTAATTATGATGGGAAAAATAAGTTTCTAACTACAATTGAAGACGGAGCATTCATTGGTTGTAACTCTAACTTAATCGCACCAGTTCATATTGGAAAGGGTGCTTATGTTGCAGCAGGTTCAACTATTACAGATGATGTTCCTACTGAATCACTATCAATAGCTCGTGCCCGTCAGGTTAATAAAGAGGGCTATAAAAGAAAATAATTTTTTAATATGTCACTAAGTAAAATAAGAATAAAAATGGTTTCCCTTTATCTAGTAACAAGATGATTATTTAGATAAGAGCCAGTGGAGGTTTAGCATGCCAGTCAAGAATTTAGATCCAAATTTGAAAGTATTCAGCTTAAACTCAAACCCAGGTTTAGCACAAGAAATTGCAGAATCAATTGGTGTACAATTAGGAAAATGTTCTGTTACACGTTTTAGTGATGGTGAAATTCAAATTAACATTGAGGAAAGTATTCGTGGTTGTGATGTGTATGTTATCCAATCAACTAGTGCACCTGTTAATGAACATATAATGGAGTTATTAATTATGATTGATGCATTAAAACGTGCATCAGCTAAAACCATTAATTTAGTTATCCCATACTATGGTTATGCTAGACAAGATAGAAAAGCTAGAGCGCGTGAACCAATTACAGCAAAACTAGTTGCTAATTTGTTAGAAACAGCTGGAGCAACACGTGTTATTACGTTAGATTTACACGCTCCTCAAATCCAAGGGTTCTTTGATATTCCTATTGATCACTTAATGGGTGTTCCGATTTTAGGTAATTATTTCAGTAAACGTGAATTTGATGGCGATATCGTTATTGTGTCTCCAGATCACGGTGGTGTGACGAGAGCAAGAAAACTAGCAGAGCGTTTAAAAGCACCAATTGCTATTATTGATAAGAGACGACCAAAACCTAATGTAGCGGAAGTTATGAATATTGTTGGTAATATCGATGGAAAAATCGCTATTCTAATAGATGATATTATCGATACTGCAGGAACTATCACGCTTGGAGCAAATGCACTTGCTGAGAATGGCGCAAAAGAAGTATATGCTTGTTGTACTCACCCTGTTCTATCTGGTCCTGCAATGGATAGAATCAAAAATTCAAAAATAAAAGAATTAGTAGTTACAAATTCTATTGAACTTAGTGAAGAAAAATTGTCAGATACTGTTATCCAATTATCTGTTGCTGATTTATTAGGAGAAGCAATACTACGCGTACATCAAGATCAATCCGTAAGTTTCTTATTTGATTAATAAGGTGAATTTTATCTGTAGTACTATATAACCAATAGTCGCTTATCTTTTAAAGATAGGCGACTATTATTTTATCTTGGTAGCACACTATTTGATGAAAAGAGTTTAGTTATTTTGAATGGACATGGTATTCTTTCGTAAGATTAATTTCATTCCTTTCACAAGTCATCTTTTTAAATTTCCAACTGCTCTATGTTTAAAATTCTTATTTTAGGGCATTTTTTATATAAGAGAGTTCTTTGGAATATAATAATGGAAGGTGAGAAAATGACTACAACTTTACAAGCTAAAAAACGTACTACAGAAAAGCATTCTAATTTGACTCAATTAAGAAATAATGGAGATATCCCTGGTGTAGTTTATGGATCTAAGTTAGAAAATACAGCTATTTCCTTGAGTGAAGCAAACTTTTTAAAAGTCATAAAAGAAGCTGGTAGAAATGGAGTCATTTCTTTAGATGTAGATGGACAAACACATAGCGTCGTGTTAAATGAGTACCATTCTGATCCAATTAAACGAAACATTCTACATGTTGACTTTTTAGCAGTAGATTTATCAAAAGAAATGAGTGCATCAGTAAGAGTGGATCTAACAGGAGATGCAAGTGGAGTAAAAGATGGGGGAGTATTACAACAATCTCTACATGAATTATCCATAACTGCGAAACCAAATGATGTTCCCCAAAGTATTGACATTGATGTAACGGAACTTCAAGTTGGCGAAACTATTACTGTTGGAGATATTAAAGGTTATGATAAAATAGAAATTAACCATGATAAAGAAGAGGTTATTGCTTCCATTCTTCCACCAAGACAGGAAGAAGAAATTAGTACAGGGGAACAACAAGAAAGTGGAATGCCTGACAATGTGGAAGGTAGAGAAACACAACCAGAAACAACAGAAGAGTGATTTCCATTTTAGAAAATCCCTTTGTATAATGAAGTAGAGATTATTCTTTTAAAGGAATAAATTATATTTTAGCATAATAGACAAAAGGAGGTTTGCCCGATAAATCCTATTGGTCAAACCTTTTTTCTGTCTATCTAATTAATACACAAAGGGTGGTTTTTATGAAGTTAATAGTTGGTTTAGGAAACCCAGGTAAACAATTTGATCGAACAAGACATAATATAGGGTTTGAAGTGCTTGATTACTTGTCAGAATACTATCAGATCCCATTAGATAAATCAAAATTTAAAGGTATTTACGGAGTAGGGAGTATAGCAGGTGAAAAGGTTATTTTATTAAAACCACTTACATATATGAATCTTTCAGGAGAATCTATTCGTCCTATTATGGATTACTATAATGTAGGAATAGAGGATTTAGTTGTTATCTATGATGATTTAGACTTGCCAGTAGGGAAAATTAGATTGCGTCAGAAAGGCAGTTCTGGTGGTCACAATGGGATTAAATCCACTATTCAGCATGTGGGGACTGAAAAGTTTAATCGTATAAGAGTTGGAATAGATCGACCTAAAAATGGGATGAGTGTCCCTGATTATGTTCTAGGCAAATTTACAAAAGAAGAAATGGACATTTTGGAAACAATTATAAAAAAATGTGCAGATGCTTGTGGACAATGGTGTGAAGAACCATTTTTGCAGGTAATGAATAAATATAATATACAATAATAAATTAATTAAAAACCACCTATCCCCCTAGTTATATTTAAAGGTGAATTAGTTAATACTAATAGTATCTATTGTTAATATGCAGGTAAGGGGGCCGTATAGGTGGCTATTCAATATCATTGTAGACACTGTGGAGTTCATATAGGTTCAATTGATACTAATGCAGTGGAGACTAATCGTTTAGGATTTCAACATTTATCAGATGAAGATCGTTCCGAAATGATTCATTATAATCAAACTGGCGATGTATATGTGAAATCCATTTGTGAGGATTGTCAAGAATCCTTAATGAAGAATCCTAATTATTACGAAAATGATTATTTAATTCATTAACATTTGTTAAAATAGAAAATAGACAAATTCTATTACTAACTCAGCTGATTTTCGTCCCATTAGAAAGTGGATTTCTTATGTTAAATCAGATACTTATGAAGCACTTTTACAGAATTATAGTAACCGTAATATACAGACCGCTTTGGAAATAATCCAAAGCATTTTTCCGTTGCTTCCATGAAAGATTTAAGTAATTGACTTTATATTGCAGGAATATAAGCAAGATATCTCGTATATAACATCACTAAGTAGTGAATTTGAATTTTAAGGAAATGGCTTAAAAGAATTTACATGAAGAATATTATAGATGAATGAAATAGATAAAAAGATAATTAAGTGTAATTATTCTATCAAGAATAATCAGCATCAATTTAGCTGCACTCAAGGTTGTTTCTAAATAATATGGGTGCTTTTTCGTTTTGGAATGGGAGGGAACATTTTTTGTTAGGGCTAAAAGATATATTTAAACAGCAAGAGGATATACAAAATGTTATTTCAGGGTTAGAAGCTGGACTACATGAACAACTAGTTTCAGGGCTTTCTAACTCTGCACGAACTTTGTATATGACCTCTATTTATGAGAAGACAAAAAAACCTTTATTAATAGTGACACATAACTTGCTTCAAGCACAAAAGCTGTATGATGATATCACAAATATTGTTGATGAGAAGGAAGTATTTTTATATCCTGCCAATGAATTGATTGCAGCAGAAATCAGTATTGCTAGTCCTGAACTTAAAGCACAGCGAATTGAAGTATTAAATTATTGGGCAAAAAAGAAAACAGGTATACTTATTGCCCCAGTTGCAGGACTTAGAAAATTACTTCCTCCTAAGAAATTGTGGAAGGAAGCTCAGTTAGTTTTAGAAGTAGGGAAAGAAATTGATTTAGAAGCATTCCTTATGAAACTTATTTCTTTAGGATATACACGTTCAGACATGGTTGCATCTCCTGGGGAGTTTAGTGTTCGTGGAGGCATATTAGATATATACCCTTTAACAGAAATGGAACCAATTCGTATTGAACTATTTGATACAGAAATTGATTCTATCCGTACCTTTTCACTAGAAGACCAAAGATCTAAAGAGAAAAGAGAAAAAGCCCATATTGGTCCGGCTACGGAAGTTTTATACAATGAAAAGGAAATTGAGCATTTAATCAGTCAGTTGGAAAAAGGGTTGGCTGCTAGTCTTAAAAAAATGAAAGATGAAAATGCTAAAACTCTTTTAACACAAAATATTGGACGTGAGCTAGAACAGCTAAAGAATGGACAAAAGCCAGAAAAATTATATAAATATTTATCGATTCTATACGGGGAACATATCAGTTTAATAGATTATTTACCGAAAAATAGCTTTTTAATTGTAGATGAAATTAGTAGAGTTCAAGAAATGAATACTACTTTAGAAAAAGAAGAGGCTGATTGGTATACTAGCATGTTGGGAGAGGGAGAGATAATTCATGGATTATCCCTGTCACAAAGTATTACTACCCTTCTTCATCAAGCAGTACAGCCGATTGTTTATTTATCGTTATTTTTGAGACATGTTCCAAATACAAACCCACAAAATATTATTAATATATCATGTAAACAAATGCAGAATTTCCATGGGCAAATGAATGTCTTAAAAACAGAAATGGATAGATGGAAGAAAAATCATTACACCGTTGTTTTACTTGGTAATACAAAGGATCGTTTGGAAAAAGTAGAACAGGTTTTAAAAGACTATGAAATTGAAGTAATGATTCAACGAGATCGGAAGACTATTTCTGAAGGGAAAATCCAACTAATAGAAGGAAATCTTCAATCTGGATTTGAACTACCAATCCTTAAACTAGCTGTCCTAACAGAAGAGGAATTGTTTAAAACAAAGACGAAAAAACTTTCTAGTAGAAGACAAAAGTTATCAAATGCTGAAAGGATTAAGAGTTATTCAGAATTAAATATAGGAGATTATGTTGTTCATGTTAATCATGGTATAGGAAAATACTTAGGAATTGAAACACTTCAGATTAATGGAGTTCATAAAGATTATCTTCATTTAAGATATCAGGGTGACGATAAGCTTTATGTACCTGTTGAACAAATAGATTTAGTGCAGAAATACGTTGGTTCAGAAAGTAAGGAACCTAAAATATATAAGCTAGGCGGAAATGACTGGAAAAAAGTTAAGAAAAAAGTGGAGTCATCTGTACAAGATATCG
>DATMFU010000392.1:0-2895 GCA_035556015.1 Niallia sp.
CGTGCTAACGGATCTGTTGGTGGAGAAATCACAAAACGCCTAGTTCAAATGGCTGAAAAACAACTAAGCGGAAACCAAGGTTAATTTAAAAATTATATAATACAATGGCTAATAGCCCTCCTTTTTATAGGAGGGCTTCTGACTGTAAAATACGTATATCCCAATTTCTTGGGATTATTTCATGTACTTTCTTCTAATCAAATAAATAATCCTTAAGATTAACTCACTAAACTACTTCCTTGTTGTAGTTGATACATTTGATAATACCTACCTTTTTGTTTCATTAGCTCTTCGTGATTTCCTTTTTCTACAATTTCCCCATGATCAAGTACGATGATTTGATCTGCGTTTCGAATGGTAGAGAGTCGATGAGCAATGATGAAAGTAGTTCTTCCTTCTTTTAATACATCCATTGCCTTTTGGATAATTTGTTCTGTTTCTGTATCAATACTACTCGTTGCTTCATCTAATATAAGAATGGCCGGATCGAAGGCTAGGGCTCTCGCAAAGGAGATAAGTTGCCTTTGGCCACTGGACAAAGTACTTCCCTTTTCAATTACTGGTTCATCATAGCCTTTTTCTAAATCCTTTAACACTCGATCTGCTCCAACATCTCTTAACGCCTTTTCTACCATTTCTCTTGTAATACTAGGATCATTTAGCGTGACATTAGAAGCAATCGTTCCCTTAAATAGGAATGGATCTTGTAAAACAATTCCCATATGTTTTCTAAGATCTTGTCTGGACATGGTCGTAATATCTTGGCCATCTATGGAAATCGTTCCTGATTGTATTTCATAAAAACGGAATAATAAATTCATAATCGAACTTTTACCAGAACCAGTATGCCCTACTAATGCAACAGTATCTCCCTGTTTTGCTTCAAAGGAAATATTTTTTAATACATACTCATTGTCTTTATAGGCAAAGTTCACTTTATCGAATTTAACATTCCCTTTGTACCTTTTCACTTTAGGTTCCTCAACATCGATACCCGCTTCATCCAATAATTCGAATACGCGATCTCCTGCAACTAAAGCTTGCTCTAAATTTGCTAACTGGTTAACAATACCTTGAATAGGTTGAAATAGACGGTTAATATAATCAACAAATGCATACAGCATACCTAGAGATAAAGCAACATTGGCATTTAGCGATTGACCAGCAACATACCAAATAAATAGAACAAAAACAATATTTCTTAATACCCCTACTAAATTGTGTGACGTTAAACTATTTAGCGTTAACATCTTATTTTGATACTGAAAATGTTCTTTATTTAATTCTTCAAACTCGGCCCTTGTTTGCTTTTCTTTTCCAAACGCTTGAATAATATGCATACCTTGTATAGATTCATTTACCATTCCATTAATATCACTAATTTTTGCACGTATTACATGATTATAACGGGAGGCAAACTTACGGTAGCCAATCATCCATACATATAAAATCGGAAGAAGAATTAAACAAATGGCCGCAAGTTTACTATTTAAAATAAATAACGCAATATAGATTCCAATAATATTAATACTACTTGAGAAGAAATTCGACAATACCGTTACATATAATTCTCTTATTGCTTCTGTATCATTAGTTACTCTCGCTACAACTTTCCCAGCTGGTAAATTATCAAAGTATCTAATTGATAAACGTTGAATCTGAGCAAAAACATCTTCTCTCATCTTTTGAATGATTCGATTAGCTGATTTCTGTAATAAATAGTGCTGTCCATACTGAAAAATAGCTGAAACACACACTAACCCGAAATAAAAAATAAGTAGCTTAATTATTGGTACTATTTCTGGCTTATAAAAAGCAAATACTTGAGCTTTCGTTAGTTCTGTTCCTTCGTAAGTAGAAACAGAATCATTTTTCGTAATGGTGAGTATACCATTGGAGAAAGATTTATTACCATTCGGTGAAAAATCCTCTTTTACAAACACAAGATCTCTTCCTACCTGTACAATTCTTGCAGGAGCTATTCTTGCTTCACTTTCTAAAAGGTATGCCTCTTTTTTATAAAATCCTCCATTGTATGCAATGGCGTCCTTACTTGTTGATTCTGTCTCATACCATAATGTTTCAATATCTGTTATGTGGTTATCAATTACTCTTTTTGCCACAAATGGTCCAGCAAGATCTGAAACAACGGCAATAGTAAGCATAATTAAGGCTCCTATAATAATCCCCTTAAAGGAAAGTGCATATTTGAATAATCTTTTACCAGTTGTCATGCTTGCACCTCCAATTCAGCTTTCTCATTTTTTGCTTGTTGAATCAGATATTGTTCTTTATACCAGCCATTTTGGTTCATTAATTCTTCATGTGTTCCATGCTCTTTCATTATTCCATCTTCCATCACAATAATTTGATCAGCATGTTGGACAGCTGTCATTCTATGTGTTGTAATAATGGTTGTTTTCGCTTTTCTTTCTTCCTTAATATTTGCAATAATTTTTTGCTCTGTTTTCGCGTCTACAGCAGATAAAGAATCGTCTAAGATTAATATTTCTGGTTTTCGGATAAGCGCTCTTGCAATCGATATACGTTGCTTCTGTCCTCCTGACAGTGCTACTCCCTTTTCTCCAACAAGTGTTTCTAACCCTTCTGGTAGCATTTCAATATCTTGATCAAAAGAAGCCAATTTGATTGCTTCCTCTAACTGTTCTTGTGTAGACTGGTCAAGACCGAATAAAATATTCTCTTTTACTGTTCTGGAGAAAAGTACATGATCCTGTGGGACATACCCAATCCAGCTTCTTAATGTAGTTAAATCAATTTGATCAATATCCACTCCATTAATGGTAAGCTTTCCATCTCCCTTCGGATATTCTCTAAGTAATTGCTTAATAAGCGTTGTTTTTCCACTACCCGTTTTTCCAACAACTCCTATCG
>DATMFU010000393.1:0-5523 GCA_035556015.1 Niallia sp.
TAGTAGCTCCAAAACACACTTATTTATAGCGACATTATATAAACGAAACAAATCCACTAAGTACTCTGTCTATCCCTTCAACAACTACAAAATACTCATCCTCTAATTCGATTCTCCTTTATTTTTATCACAAGCATTTAAAGTGTAAAATTTAACGAAGGTGTATTATTATACAATCTCGGTGAAAAGATAGATAATTAGGTAGAAGCATTCCCAATAGTTGGGAATACTTCAGAGAAATTCATTATTACCTGCATTGTATTAAGTTAGAGTATTAGTGTATTAGGAATAGTTTATAGAAAGTGAGGAGCTAAAATGAAACTTTCAGGAAATACAATACTAATTACAGGTGGAAGCGCTGGGATAGGATTAGCTTTCGCAGAGCGTTTTTTAAAACTTGGCAATAAAGTCATTGTCACTGGTCGTCGTGAACATGTTCTACAACAAGTAAAGGAAAAACATCCTGAACTTATTACGTATGTTAGTGATTTAAATAAAGAAGCAGAGCGTTTATCTTTATTTGATTGGGTAACAGAAAACTATCCGGAAATAAATATGTTGGTGAATAATGCGGGAATTCAACAACGTTTTCATCTATTAAAAGCAGATGCAAAGAATGATTGGGAATATTTTAATAAAGAAATTACAACCAACATTGAAGCTCCTTTTCATCTGTCTATGCTGTTTGCCCCTTACTTTGCGACAAAGGAAGAAGCGTCTATTATTAATGTCTCATCTGGACTAGCTTTTACTCCCCTTGTGGTTGCTCCCATTTATTCAGCAACGAAAGCAGCAATTCATTCATTTACCGTGAGTCTTCGTCACCAACTATCTGATACCTCTGTTGAAGTAATTGAAGTAGCTCCCCCTGCAGTTAATACAGATTTAGGTGGGGCTGGATTACATACAAATGGAGAGCCATTAGATGAATTCACAGATGGAATTTTCAAAGGATTAGAAGAAGGTAAACAAGAAATAGGCTACGGATCTTCCGTGGAACGATTGCGTATGTCCCGAGATCAAATCGATGAACATGTAGCAAATCTGTATGATGCTATGAAACATACAATTGAATAACTTATTAAAAAAAGCAAAACTCACTACTATAGTAAGTTTTGCTTTCTTTCTTTTCCACCCTAATTAATTGAATAATAATTGTTGTCTTCCCTCTTCATTCCTCGTCCTCATATAACTAAATCAACATATAATAAAGACAGTTATATATTATTACTTAACTAAAGTTAAAGAAAATTTATACGTTTGAAGAATATATTCCATAATTTATGTATACAAATTTGTACATATGGGAGGGATAGTAATGAATCAAGAATTTCGCAAAATGGATGATGTTATCTTAGAATTAGAGAAACTAAGTTTTTTATGTGAAGAGAAGTCCAAAAATAATAATCAATTAGAAAGGCAACGTTTCTATGAAGGAATGGCTATTGCTTATACAACTATTGCAGTTTACTTAAAAGAAGACCTTGATATTATTGAACCTAAAGTAGTTGATGAACTATACAGTGCTTTAGAGAAAACTTCCAATCCAAATAGTATAAGTAATAAAAATCATGTTACAACTTGTTCTTTTTGTCATAAAAACAAAGAAGAAGTTGGAGGACTAGCAATGGGACCAGGAGTTTCTATATGTTGCGAATGTTTAGAGTTTGGTGCAGAAATTATTAAATCCTATTCCTCTGATGAATAAATTTAGAAAGAAACAAGTTGATAACTTTAGGAAACGGAAATTATATAGATATCCCGAATTTCTATCTAATTATCATTTTAACTTTTAACACAGCCTACTAATCCAATGTTAGGAGGCTACTTTTTTTCCATAACAGCAAAATAATTCTCTTCATTATCTGCAAAATTAAACACTCTACCAGAAGGCATATGAACTATGTCTCCGACAGTTACATTTTTATTTACTAAATCACTGTGTAATTCTTCTAGTTTTTCCGAGAAAAACATCAAGGAAGGAGTACCAAGAAATAATTCTGGAGACATTTTAGAAACGATTTCCTTATCATGCAGGATAATACTTGTTTCCACACCTTTTTTTGGTACAATTTCAATCCATCTCAATCCCTGTTCAATGGTTTCATCTGCAATTATGGAGAAACCTAATTTTTCTGTCCAAAATTTGAGGGCATCATCCTGATTATTAACATACAACATAATTTGACCTAATTTACTAAACAAAAGCTCTCACTCCCTAGTCATTAGAATAAATTTCCAATTCAGGTTTATATTCGTTGTTAGAGGTTTAATATCCTTTTTTCCACTCTCCCTTTTACTATACTAATTCTAATTCCATTAATATGGGTTCCATCCACTTTTTAACTTTCAATTCCCCTTACAACCATAGATAAAAAGTAATTTTTGTTTCATAATAGGCATTACCTCCTACCGATATTATCCGCTTTCCATTCATACAGAATATCCGGTAAATTTTCTTCATTTTCATGTCCTCGAGCGATAACTTTAAAACCATTCTTTTCATAAAATACTTGGGCGTTTTTATTTACTTCAAATGTATATAACTTTAAACTCCCACTCGATTGTTTTTTCACTTTTTCTAGTAAGGCTTTGCCTAATCCTTTTCCTTGATAATCAAGATGGATATAAAGTTGGCTAATCTCCCTATCATTATAAGCTATCATACCAACTACCTTTTCATCTATTAATGCTATATCTATTTGAAACTTTTCAGGTAATATATGATTCAAAAAGTACATATGACTTTCTATGCTATGTATCTCACTTTGACCTATGGCCCGTTCCTTACTAGTACGCCACATCATAACAGTTTGTTCAGCATACGTCGAATCATATGGAACTATAATGAATTTCACTTGATCCCTCCTAATGTTTTTTATTATTAATATATATGTATTTTCTAATTATAATAGGAACTCTATTTAATATTATTATATTTCTTAAATTTCTCCCTATTTTAATTCATTCTTTCACTAGAAAATGCAACTTTGACAAAATGAAAGGAAACCCTTCAAATAGGATTTCCTCCGAAATAATATGAATATGATTCTGAAAGTATTATAGTGGTGATTGTTCAGCACCAAATTGAATCCAATCTTCTTTTGATGGCCCATACACCCCGAAAGGTTTGAGTCCAGCCTGACGTATAAGAACAGTCACTTGTCCTCTGTGATGAATAATATGCTTTATAAGCCCCATTAAAATTTGTGCATTTGTTTCTTTCCTGCCAAAAGCCATTTGCACTTCCTTTAACGTTTCATCCGTCCATTGCTCTTCCATCACTTTTGCTGCATTAGCACTTAACTTTTTGAAAGTGTCTGCTATATCTTTAGCAGAGTTTGGAACATCTTCTGTATGTTCTACTCCCTCCATTTCAAAACCAAAGTGTGCTAAATACTCTGGGATATTGGTTGTAAAATGCCAAGCAATCCTACCTAATGTACGGCCATCTTCATAAACTTTTTGTTGCAAAGAAGCATCCGTTAAACCATCCAAAACCTGTTGAGTGAGTTTTGCTTCCCCGTTCCATTCCCTAATGAAATCTTTAATCGTAACATACATCTCCGATACCTTCCCATCATCAACATTTATGATTTGTTATATCCTTTAACTCTTCATAAAGATAGTTTGTCCGTAATATTAAATATCTTTCATTACTATTTTTTAATTTGATTAATTCTATATATTTTTATTACCGTATGTATATCAAGCCCGAGACATTAATACTTCTCTAGACTGTAAATATAATTGATTATATAAAGCTGCTCATCCTCATGAACCTAGTAATACTCTTAGTTAACATCTCACATATTTCCGTTTGAAACCAATTCTTCCTTTATCTATTTCCTTTTGGATATTTTCGGTAGCATTTAATAAACTGCTTTTTTTCTTTTCCCGTTTAACTTCTACTATTCCAACTTCCTTTGCAGTCTCGACTGCCTTTTCATGAAGTGGCACATAGGATAAGCCAACTGTGTAAAGAAAATTATTCATAGATACTTTTGTTCTTTCTGGTGAATCATGAATGGTATCTTTCACCTTATCAAGCATAGTCAAAATTTTACTCTCTGAAAATTCATGATCTTTACGATTCCCTAAAAGCCAGCAATAGCAACTCCAGCCTGCAGACATTCTTAGTTCATCACCGCTTGCAATCCACTTATCAGCCACTTCTTGAGCAATATCTGATTCGGACAAAGTAACTGCAACTACAAAATCGGACAGCATATAAAAATAAGCGCCATCCATCCACCGATCATAATCGGATTCAGTCATAGCTTTTGGGTCGGCAATAATTCCTGCAAAGTACATAGCATCATAGTTCCCTGTCGCATAAAGTTCTTCTGCTAAAGGTTGATTGATTTTAATTTTCTTTACCATTGGTTTCATAGAACCTATCGTCACACCAAAAAGCGGTTCATGGGCACCATTAGATATGTATATTTTTTTCGTTCGTTCCTTGCCAAGTGCCTCCAGTTCCTGCATTACAGTATTAAAATCCAAATCTATCCATCCCTTCTTCATCCACTGGTCTTATCTTTGATTTGACTAAAATAATGTCTATTATGTTCAGCCAATCCATTTACATATATTTTGATACTAATTCAAAGATATATATACTTATCTTTGTTAATTATCCCATAACCATTTAAACCATCTACCATGTCCATCCGTTTCTGCAATAGTATTGTTACTCTCGATACCATCGAGATAATAATCTAGATGTAAGTATTTATCTTGAATATTATTGTATAGATGGAAAACATCTCTTTTCTTCCCTATCTCTTTTATAATTTGTAATAGTTTTTGCTTTACATCTACTGTCAGTTGATTTGCTACATGGGTATGAAAAATGCAAATAACACTGTCCTCTGGAATACTTTTCACAGTGTTAGCTAATAAACGAATTGAACAAGGATACTCCTACTACTATCTTACATATGTTATAAAATCAATATTAATCGGTTCCAGTCCGCATGCACGAAGCTTAGAATTAATCTGTCCTCGATGATAGTGACCATGCAATGCTGTATGTGTCAAAATCTCTCGAACTGAATTTTTAAACTCTGTTCCTTTACTGTTTCTGTAGGCTATTACATTATCTAGGTCCTCATTTGTTAAAGGGGTAAGAAAGCTTTTATACCTTTCTTCATTTTCCTTAACAAGTTCAGCACAACCTTCTACATCTATCTCCAACCAGATAGGCAGTTGTGAGCTGTCCTTTCCTTGTAATCTAGTTATCCATACTTTTTCGGCAAGCAAAATATGAGAAAATAAGCGGGTAATCTCCTGATTTTCTTTGCTACCTTGTAATGCTTCAAGTATTCGTTGGTTTGCCCAATTTACATGATCAAACATCTTTTGGATTGTTATTATGAGAATCCCTCCTTACTATTACCTATTACCTATTACTTTCTATACGTAAGACCTATTCATTAATACGATTCTCCAGCCATCGGGATCTTCTATTGTAATCCCCTGTTCTTTCCAATATTCATTCTCTGGTTCCACTTCCGGATA
>DATMFU010000394.1:0-3601 GCA_035556015.1 Niallia sp.
GTAATGGCAGAGATACAAAAAAGATTACCTGAAGTAAAATCATTGGTACAAAATATTAATGGCAATAAAACATCGCTTATTTTTGGGGAGAAATCCATCCATTTAAGTGGAGAAGAAGTCATTCAGGAGACACTTGGTGACTTACACTTTGAACTTTCTGCCCGTGCCTTTTTCCAATTAAATCCTACTCAAACAGTAAAACTGTATGATGAGGTGAAGCAAGCAGCAGGATTAACAGGAAAAGAAAAAATTGCGGATGCCTATTGTGGAGTTGGGACAATCGGACTTTGGCTTGCAGAGGGCGCAAGTGAAGTACGAGGCATGGATACCATTGAATCAGCCATTAAAGATGCACAAAAAAATGCAGCGAGACATGGCATACAAAATGCTACTTATGTGACAGGAACTGCCGAGCATTGGCTACCAAAATGGGTAGAAGAAGGTTGGCGTCCAGATGTTGTTGTAGTTGATCCACCAAGAACAGGCTGTGACCGGAAATTTTTAGATGCCATTAAGAAAGTAAAACCGAAAAAGTTTGTTTACGTATCCTGTAACCCATCTACATTGGCAAAGGATATTGATTATCTTTCAAAGGATTACAAGGTGAAGTATATGCAACCAGTGGACATGTTTCCTCACACGGCGCACTGTGAAGTGGTTGCACAGTTAGAGTTAATTTAATGAAGGAAGAACGAATTTCATGAAGAATTCGTTCTTTTTTTTATTGTTTATAAAAGGATTAAAGATTTTTTGAGGAATACTGGTATAAAAGAATAATCGAAACAAACAGCATCGCAAACTGGTAAGAAGTAAGCGATGCTGTTTTCAGGTGATAGATAATAATTGTTGAAAGAAGGTTTTTTTGTATTTTCTTCATTTGTCTCTATTTTGTAACGAAAAAAGTTAAAGAGAAATAGTTGGCTAATGTAGATTTTATAAACTTAGGCAGTATGTTATAGACATGTAAAGTTATATAATACCAGTAATTAGGAAAAAAGTTTAAAATTTCAAAATAAATGCAACTTTATTTATTGTTAATCGTCTCTTTTATGCGGCAGATAACCATGGGGAGTTATAAATGTCTAAGATGAATCCTGGGAATTAGATTTTATTCAACCAGCAATAACTATATTTTATTTACCAGTTGCTATCTTTCTATTTGTTTTCACTTTGATATTTTTTAATAGAAAATGGCTTGTTGTAACATCCATTCTTGACATTGCAATAATAGTGGTTTTCGGCGATATTACCTTATTCTTTTAAAGAAAGGGAGGAATTTATATGTTTTTTGTACCAATGTATCTGGGAGGATTTTGGGGGATTCTACTCTTTTTATTTATCTATATATTAAGTAAAAAAAGTGGTAGATATTATCTCGCACCTTTAGTTACCTTTTTTGTATCCATATTAATTACAGTATATTGCTGGTTATTTGTAGGTGGCTTTGAAGGGATGAGTTATGGAATTTTGGCTTTAGGTTTTTGGGTAGTATCAATTTTAGGAGTAATCTTTTTATATGGCTTTATTCGCAAAACCGATAAGAAAGTATTTACAAAGAAAGATAAGTTGGGTCTTTATATTTTACCGATCGTATTTGTTACATCCCTTGCTATTATACTAGTTCTTGATGAAAATTATTGGATTATTGAGGATGGTCATGAGGCTTATATAGAGAGGAAGGGGGCAGAGGGACAGAGTTATTACAAAGTTTTTACTATTGCTGAAGGTGCTAAACAGGTTTATATAGTAATGGGAGAAGAGTACACAGGAAAGAATATGGAAGTAGAAAAGGTGAGTACTTGGGGGTCTACGAAAATTACAGTGAAAATTACGGATGGGAATTCTAAAAAGTCTGTACCCTTTCTTAGGATTGGTTTAGATGAAATAAAGGAACCATTAGAAGTCACAACAACTGATGGATTAAGAATCCAACCTATAGGAGTTCAATAAGTTGATTAATAGCCGGCTCAATTGAGTTGGCTTTTTGTTTGGAGATTATGCTAGAAATTGAAACTAACCAAGATTCAGACAGAACTATAAAGGAATGAATCAAAGGGAATTGTTCTTTTTTTTATTTTCTATAAAGGAATAAAGCTAGTTTCGTAGAAGTTATATAACGAATGTAACGGGGAAACTTGAATATGACTTTTCAGGGAAGTATGTGGGGGTTTTTGAATGACGACAGAAATTATAATAACTGTAGTTTTAATTTTAGGAATTGTATATTTCATAGATAAAATATACGACCGAATTAATTTAAATAATTATTCTCCAATCTGGGAGTATTTTGCTAAAGCTTTTCTGTATGGATTTATCACAACCATTACCTTATTTTATGGCAAGGAATCACTAAGGGAAGTTTCTATGCTGGAATGGGCTATCATTGCCGTTTCTGCCATCGAGGGAACGGGGAACTATATTAATTATGTAAAAGAATCCAAAAAGAAAAAAGAAGCAAAAAGAAAATCGGAGGAGTTAAATACTTAGATAAAAAACAGTCGTTTAGAAAAGCTAATGTGTAGCTCTAAATGACTGTTTTTAATTAAGGGACAAATTCTAATGTACATTATGACTTCAATGATTCTTTTAAAAATTCCTCTAAGAATGATACGTCCGTAATATTTTTATTACACGTAAGACTATCTACGCAAATTAAGTTACCAATTGATTTGTAATAATCCTGATTGTTCGTTTTCTTTGCTTTTGTGATAGTTGAGAACTGGGTAACTTCTTCGTGACAATGACAAATAGAACAAATATTTTTCTTTGGTGATGGGGAGAACGTACATTCAATTCCTACGAGTTTGCTCTCAAGCATGTACAGTATATATTTTTTATTTGAGCGACTATCAATCCAACTAAGATAACTCATTCGATCTAAAGGTATATCAGGTAACTTTAATTTCTTATTTTTAGGGAAGAGTTTCTTTAATTGTTGTTCCGTAACAGTTGGAAAAGGTATGATAGAGTGCTCTAGCTGAGCGAATTTTTGCTCATAAGACTCAGCAGTTTTACACTTAGAAAAATCAATCATATCGTATTGCTCTGGTAATAGATTAGGGGCACAATTTTGAATTTTTTCGTTCGTCGTATCAAAAACGGATGCAAGTACACCAGGTGGTAAATGTTGCTTGATACTATCCTTCACCCAATTCACTTGTTTTCGAATAAAATTGTATTGTTCATTTCTTAAAAATGGTTCCATATTATGCACTCCTAAAAACTAGATTGCATTTAGTATAAAGCACAAAAAAGTCATTTTCTAGGTAGAAAATGACTTAGAATTAAATGATACATAACCAAAAATGTTAGAAAAAGGTCTAGTAAGTTTTTTATTTTTCACTAGTATATACAATTTTCTTTATGGTTTCGATTGAAAGATAATGTTCCTTCGCTAAATCCTTCATGGACATTCCATTTAAAAAAGAATCTCTGATTTGTGAATTTTGCTGATCTATTCGATTCCGAGTACCATTCAAGTAACCCCACTTCTGATAGTTATCTTGTTTTTTAGGAATATATAATGTCTCACCTTGAATATATTTTTGGATTTCTATAATTAAATGTTTTGGTAATATTGAATTAGCATTCATGTATTTCA
>DATMFU010000395.1:0-9245 GCA_035556015.1 Niallia sp.
AAATGGAATCCCAGAAGATTCTCGTGCTAATCGTAAAACAGGACTTTGGCTACATAAGGAAAATGTAGACGAAACCATTGAAAAGGTTAATGCATTGAATCTTATTGCAAAAGACCGTGGGCAAACACTTGCTGAGATGGCTGTGGCTTGGATTTTACGAGATGGCATTGTAACAAGTGTCTTAATTGGAGCAAGTAAAGTTAGCCAGGTTGAAGCAAATGTGAAGGCATTAGACAATTTGACATTCAGTGCAGATGAGCTTGCAGCAATTGATAAAGTATTAAAAGGATAGAAAGAAAAGAGGTAGATTCAAAGGGGTAGATACTTTGAATCTATCTCTTTTTTCATAGTCAAAGAGAGGTCTGAAACTAAGTCAGACCCCAAATGTAATCAATTTTCTAGGCGTTTAATCATTTCTAAGCACATTCTTGCATTATGATAAGGGCATTTCCATGAATCTACGATATCCCCTGGTGATTGAAATTTATCATCATGTAAGGAGGAGATTACTTCTCCTTCTTCGTCAATACGAGCATACCATTCTCCACCTTCACGATCGTCTAGTATATATTGTTTAATATAGTTCCATGCGTTTTCGCTATAGGTTAAATAGTTTGGTACTTCTGTTAAAGTATAAGCGTTATGGAACCCAATGACAGCTTCAGCTTGTCCCCACCAAACACGTGTAGGATGAATGACGCCATTTTTTTTGCAATCCATAACAGCACCATCTTCAGCCAAGCCTTCTCGGGAAACTTGCAATGCCATTAATTGGTTGATTTCCAAGATGTCTGGTCGATCTAAATGTGTTACTTCCAATGTTTCTGTTAAAAGCCAGCTTGTTTCAATATCATGGCCAAAAGAGAAGGTATCTTTTGTAGGGTGCCAATTTTGATCAAATGCAGTTTGACAATAATGATTCTTGTCATCAAAAATTTTCGATTGGAAAATATCCAACAAATGATTAATACGGCTTAATAATGTTTTATCTGGCCAAACAGAATAAAGGTTAGTGTAAGCTTCGATAATATGTAGATGACTATTAGTAGTAAAAGAGGCATCTGCACCTTCATTTAATAAGACATTTTCCTTTTTGGTCCAGTCTGCATGGAATTCTTCCAAGTATCCACCAAATTCATCTGAATAACATTTTTCTTCGATAAGTTCATACAAGTCTTTAGCTAATGCTAGTACAGACTCCTCTTTAGACACTTTATAATATTCGCTCAGTCCATAAAGTGCAAAGCTTTGTGCATATACATGCTTAGTAGAGTTGACTGGATTTCCTTGATAATCAACAAGCCAATACATGCCACCATTTACGGGATCCAATAGCTTATTTTTCAAAAAGTCATAAGCATGGTGGGCAGCCTCTAAATATGCAGGGTTTTTCTTATATTGATAGGCTGCAGAGAATGTCCATAAATTTCTTGCACCTAATACGCCACCTTTATGTGCATCTGTATGAATCTTTAGGTTATAATCTACTACTCCATAAAATCCACCATTCTCTTTGTCTATTAAATTTAGCCAAAATGGTAAAATTCGATTCTCTAATTCTTCGATAAATTCGATTTTTTTCATCCTTGTTGCCTCCTTGATTGTTTATTAACAAATGATTACCCTTCAACCACGTTCCTAATCCATTTCTTTGTATACGTACGCTTTATTCCTAAGAAAGCTCGTACGAATTCATGACAATTCGCTAAACCATACACGGCGAATAGTGGAAGGTGGAAAAATACACCTAGTGCTGCAAGAGGAAGTCCGATTGCCCATACGCCAATGGTATCTACCCACATCACATATTTTGTATCTCCACCTGCACGAAGAATGCCGACATTGTTAATATAATTTAAATTTTTCGCGATAGAATATGGGATATAGACAAAGATGATTCCATAGACTAGTTTTTCTACCTCAGGTGTAAGTTGGTAGAGAGATAGAACGAATGGCATAGCAATCAGAATCAGAATACCGACCACGATCGAGGTACCTGTTGTAAGACGAATAAAGTTTTTCGCATACTGAAAGGCGCCAATCTTATTATTTGCACCAAGCTGATTACCAATCATGACAGCAGATGCATCACTTATACCAGTAAACACGCAGGTAAAGATAAAGATAATAGGGTCAATCATCGCAATTGCTGCTGTTTGATTGGTTCCCATCGTGGCATAGAGCCAGAAAAATAACGTATCACCTATCGTCCAAGTTGCATGATTGATGATAGAAGGTAACGTAATTTTAAAGTACTTTTTGCTCAATGTACTGCGAAACACATCGAGATTTTTGCGAATAATGGCAAAAGAAATGAACTCTTTTTGCACAAGTAGCATGAGTAAAAGAGCTGTTTGAATAATACGTGCAATTAAAGTGGCTATTGCTGCTCCCTTCACACCTAAAGCAGGAGCACCGAAATGTCCATATATCAGCATGTAATTTAAGAGTGTATTGACAAGCAAAGCAATAACACTGTAATAAGTCGGTTTTCTAACTTCTCCCGTTGTCTTTAGTGCAATGACAAAAATCATGGAGAATGCAGTGAAAACATAGGATAGTCCTAAAATATGTAAGAAATCGCTACCTAATTGCTTCACTGTTACATCGGAAGAAAACAACCCTAAAATAGGATAAGAGAAAAATTGAGTCAATAATGTAAAGCATAGTGAAAAAACAAAGGTGATAACGCTTACGTAAATAACGGATCGACTGACACCATTCTTATCTTTTGCCCCCCAATACTGGGCACAAAAGATGGTTGCCCCACTTGCAAAACCTTGCAGAAGAATGGTTGGAATTTGTGTAAATTTATTAGCAATTCCAACTGCGGCAATACTATCCACCCCAAGCCTTCCAACCATTATCGAATCAATGATGTTAAGGCTCGATGTAATCAGAAGCTGAATGGTAATAGGAATAGTGAAATACATCATTTTCCTATAATATTCTTTTTTACTATCTTCCATCTTTTCACTTCTTTCCTTTTAAAATGGCTTTCCATTTCTTTTTTGGAAGTGTTTAACATAGGTAAGTTTAGTAAGTTAATCTTCTTCTTTTATCACGAAAAAAAATCACACTTCCATAAAAGAAAACGCTTTACTTACAAGAAACGGAAATATATAATAAATTTACAATAAAAGTATAGACAATTCAATCTAAAACTTTATATTTATATACTTTTATTTAAAAAAGGGGGAGGGAATCTCTTGGAGTTTATCAAAGGCTTTAGCTTTGGATTTATGAATAAGAGAGGAGAATGGCAGGATACGAGGACAAAGGAATCCCTGCGATTAGTAAAAGATAGATGTGCAGTGGATCATATTATTTTAACAGTTGTGGCCGAGCAAGATACTGCCCAATCTGTTATGATTAATTGGGAAAACCATCCAAATGTGGTTAGTGATGAAGAAACAATGGAGTTAATTACATACGCTAACGAATTGGGATTGAAGGTTATTTTAAAACCAATGGTCAATGTCTCAGACGGTACTTGGCGTGCTCATATAAATTTCTTTGATACAGACGTGCCATGTGAGCCAAAATGGTCCGAATGGTTTGCTTCGTATAATGAGTATATTCTTCATTTTGCAGAAATAGCGGAAAAGATGAAATGCCCTATGTTTGTAATTGGTTGTGAATTAGTTAATGCAGATAGACGAGAAGCAGAGTGGCGCCATCTTATTGAAGAAGTTCGTAAAGTGTATAGCGGATTAATCACGTATAATTGTGATAAATACCAAGAAGATGTACTTAAATGGTGGGATGCTGTAGATGTCATTTCTTCTAGTGGCTATTATCCTATCGATTCTTGGGAAGCGCAATTAGATAGAATAGAAAAAGTAGTGAAGAAACATCAAAAGCCTTTCTTTTTTTGCGAAGCAGGTTGTCCTAGTTGGGGAGGAGGAGAAGTACTCCCAAACGATTGGACAAGAAGAGGCGAATTTAGTGAAGAAGCACAAGAAAATTGGTATAAAGAAATGTTTCGTGCCACTAGTAAACGAGATTGGGTGCAAGGTTTTGCTTTATGGGACTGGAAAGCCCATCTGTATCCATTAGAAAAAGCCTTAGAAAATCAAGATTATGCCGTGTATGGAAAGGCGGCAGAAAAGGTAATTAAAGGATACTATCAATCTATATAAAAAAGAAAACTAGTTTCTGAAAGTATTTTCAAAAAAGGTAATTACTTTTTTTAATAAAAGACTATACAAATGAAAAACGGCGTGATAGAATATGTTTGTAAGCGCTTGCTGATAGTGTTTTCATACTATCCTAAATCTTGAAAGAATTAAATTAGTGGAGGGAAATAGAATGGGGATCAAAAAAGGCAATAAATTATTTCGCTTTGGTCTAGTTGCTGCTAGTGCATGTGCATTAATACTAAGTGCTTGTGGCAAAGACGAATCTACTGGTGGAAAAAGTGCAGACGGTAAAGAGACAATCACTTTTATCAACCACAAAACAGATTGGACAGGTAATGGTAAGTGGGACGAGTACATTGCAGAATTCAATAAAAAGCATCCAGATATTGAAGTAAAGGTTGAAACAATCACTGATTATGCTGGGCAAATGCAAATTCGTATGAACTCAAAAGATTATGGCGATGTGTTTATGGTTCCAACAACTATTAAACCAGCGGACAATGCCAATTTCCTTGAGCCACTTGGTGATCAAAAAGAATTGGAAGAAAAGTACTTATTATTAAATGACCGTGCTTATGACGGTGTATCATATGGAATTCCAATTGCAGTTAACACTACAGGTGTTCTTGTAAATATGAAAGTATTCAATGATGCAGGAGTAACAGAATTCCCTAAAACTCCTGAAGATTTCCTAGCTGCATTAGGAAAAATTAAAGAATCTAATCCAGATGTAACACCTTTATACACAAACTATGCTTCTAACTGGGCTATGTCTAACTGGGATTTCGTTCGTGAGGCAGTTGCTGGTGATCCAAACTTCACAAACGAATTAACAGCTGACAAAACACCATTTGATTCTGGTAAGCCAATGAATACAATTTATAAAGTACTTTATGATAGCGTAAAACAAGGTTATACAGAAGCTGACCCATCTACAACTGACTGGGAACAATCTAAACAAGACCTTGCAGACGGCAAAATTGCGGCTCTAGTTCTAGGTAGCTGGGCAATTGAACAAGTTCAATCTTTAGCAGAAAATCCAGATGATATTCAATTTGCAGCTTTCCCTGCATCTGTTGATGGAAAACAATATGCTGCAATTGGTGGAGACTATAACATCGGTATTAACGTAAACAGCAAACATAAAGAAGCTGCACGTACTTTCTTAGATTGGTTTGTAGATGAATCTAAATATGCAGAGGACACTGGCGGTATTTCTCCTAAAGTTGGCGCACCATTACCAGCTGCATTAGGTTCTATGGAAGCTGCTGGAGTAGAATTCTTCCAAGCAACTCCTGCACCAGAAGGAAAAGAAGCTTTATTTGCTGATATTAACAACGCTGCTGAAATCGGCTTAGGTAACACAGATGCTACAAAACAACGTATCGTTGATGCTGCAAAAGGAAACACAAAAGAATCTTTTGAAGATATTATGAAAGATCTTAACAAAAAATGGGGCAATGCAATTGAAGAAGTGGGTCAATAATAGTTTGGCTTTTCTTTAAGAAATAAGGTTACCGGGAAGAGTTCTTCTTCCTGGTAACCTTCCTTATTTCAAGAAAAAAGATTTAAGAAGATAAGAAAGTAAAAGAAAGTTATATTTTGCACCGGCGCCTATCGAGAAATATTTTTCGATAATGAGCAAGGCGTTAGTCATTGAATAAGAGGTGTAGGCAAGATGAATAAATTCAAGTTGGGATATAATGGGCAGAGAAAGTTAATCATCGTTTTATTTTCGGCATTGCCATTATTTTTGCTATTACTATTTTCATATTATCCTTTGTTTCGAATGGTACAATATAGCTTCACCAATTGGAATGGAATAAGTCCAACAAGAGATAATGTGGGCTTTGATAACTATATCAAGATCTTTACCACTCCAGAGTATTTCGCTGTATTTAAAGTAAGTTTATACTACTTTTTTGCCACCTTTGTGCAGCTGGGTATTGCTTTATATTTCGCTACAGTCTTAACGTTTAAAGTGAAATTTGCGAATTTTTGGAAAGGTATTTTATTCTTCCCTTATTTATTAAATGGGGTAGCAATTGGTTTCATTTTCTTATATTTCTACAAAGGTGGAGGAACATTAGATACAGTTCTGACCTTTTTAGGGATGGAAGATCAAATACGTTTATGGCTTGGAGATAGATCTTTCAATAATATTTCCATGGCATTTACATCTATTTGGCGCTATATGGGATTCAACTTCATCATTTTTCTTGGTGCGATTCAGTCTATTGATTCTGAAATTTATGAAGCGGCTGAGATCGATGGAGCAAATCGTTGGCAGCAATTCCTCTACATTATTATGCCAAGTATCAAACCAATCATTTTCTTAAATATCATTTTAGGTATCAGTGGATCATTAAGCGTATTCGATATTCCTTATATTATGACAGGTGGTTCAAACGGTACGAAGACATTCGTTATCCAAACTATCGATACTGCCTTTAAGTTTAGTAAAGTCGGATTAGCTTCTGCGATGGCGTTAGTATTGTTGATTATCGTAATAGTAGTTACCTTACTTCAACAGTTCCTAACTAGAGAGAAAGGAGCAAAGTAACATGAAATTAGAAACAGAAACAGTTGTAGGAAAAAAAACAACTACCGGTGTATCCAATGCAATGATGGTAAAAAAAGTTCTAGGTTTCCTAATAAAGTATGGAAGTTTGCTCCTTGGAACAGCCGTTGCCATCGTACCAGTTTTAGTTGTTATTATCGGGTCTTTTAAAACAAAACAGGAATTCTTGACAACAGGGGTACTATCCTTGCCAAAGAGTTTCACTTTTGACAACTATATTACAGCATTTGTAGATGGACAAATGTTAACAGGTTTTAAAAATACGATTCTAATCTTTGTTGCTTCCATTATTGGAAAACTCCTTTTAGGAACCATGATGGCATATGTATTAGATCGCTTTGATTTCAAAATGAAGAAGGTTATTTTGGGATTATTCCTTCTAGCAACATTAATTCCAGGTATCACAACACAAGTTGCAACATTCCAAATCATTAACGGCATGGGACTATTTAACACAATATGGTCTGTAATCGTTCTAAACCTTGGAACAGATGTAATTGCTGTGTATATCTTCTTGCAATATTTGAAAAACATTCCTGTTTCCTTAGATGAAGCAGCAATCTTGGAAGGAGCATCTTATTTTACCATCTACCGTAAAATTATTCTTCCATTATTAAAAGCACCGATGATTACGATTCTAATCATCAGTGGAGTGGGAATCTACAATGATTTCTATAACCCATTCCTGTACATGCCATCACCAGATTTAAAGGTAATTTCAACAGCACTATTTGCCTTTAAAGGTCCTTATGGAACAGATTGGCCAGTAATTCTAGCAGGCGTTATCATCGTAATCCTGCCAATCCTAATCGTGTTCTTAACACTACAAAAACATATCTATAATGGAGTATCAGGCTCTGTTAAATAATAAGTGAGGGTCAGTCCCTCAGTGCTTTAAAGCACTGGGGGACTGACCCTTTTCATTAGATATTTGGTTAAGAAAATCGTAAGTGGTGGTGCAAAAAAGATAAATAGTAGTAAATTAATGCGTACAAGCAAACTAATTGCGATTAAGGTAATTAAGATAATTAAACTGTTTACAAATTTTCGGATACATGTGTCAAATGCTACCGCATATAACCATTTCTTGTCTTTTGTACTGTTTGCCAGAAAGTAAATACAATAAATATAATAAATCCAAGCAAAAAAAGTAAAGAAAACGAGTGGAAACTGTAAAATTCCGAAGAGTGGACTTCCTACTACCATAGAATAATAGACTGTCACTACACTTAATACGGTAAGGACAAAGACAACAAAAGAAAGTAATTTATTGTTCTTATGTTGCTGATACGCTTCGTCGAATGCTATTTTGATGCTATGTTCCACATCATTATGGATATCCTCGATAGAGCGGATTAATCCAATCCCTGCAGGAACTAACCCATAAACAAAGCCCCCGCGAAATAAGTACATCCAAAAATAAAACCCTGCTGTAGTATATTGAGCTACTCTGTTCACTAAAAGTATAATCTTATTATTCAATTTGTTCACCCTTTTACATTCTATATCTTAGTTATACATGTAAACGGAAACATTATCAATAAAAATCGAATAAAGAAGAGTATCAAGATGATGGTGGTGGTGGGCCGGCTGTAACTTAAAAAGGGTGTAGCGCAACTAAAAGTGATTCAAACGCAACTAAACTCCAAATAATCGCAACAAAACTGCATTCTTTCGCAACTAAATTCCGTTTGTCCGCAACAAAAAGAAAAATACCTTCTAAAAAGGTATTAGAATAAAAGGCTATTAAAGGAAAGCGATCATAAACTTTCCGTTCACTCTGAATTCTTTTTTAACCGGAATATCATATACTCTGATTGGAGCATTAAACTAATAAAAAACATAGGAATGGCCAACCATACTAATCTGCGATGCCAATTAAGGTTACGATACAATAATAAAACAGAGATCAAATTGGTAATCAAAAACTGGGCCATTAGGTAAATTCCTCCTTTTTCGTTTAGTTTGAATAAAAGGGAAGAAAATTATGCAAAAAAATTCAAAAGTCCTGTCTATTTTGTCTCTATTTCTCTATATAAAAAGAAAAGGAGTGATTCTCATGACAAATGGATTGGATTGTGCAACTAAATTAACAGAAAAGATGGCCAAGGATTTGAAAAAGGCAGGCTTTGACTATGTAGCAAGATATCTTGGAGAGAGTTGGAAGTCTTTTGACCGAAAAGAAGCAAAACTTATTCAAGAAGCTGGATTACAATTAGTAAGTATTTTTCAAAAGAGTGCGAATCATGCTGCCTATTTTTCAGAAGCACAAGGCAGGCTAGATGCGAGAGAAGCGATAACATGGGCGGAGAAAGTGGAACAGCCAGCAGGCACAGCTATTTACTTTGCCGTTGATTTTGATGTTGCTGCCAATCAAGTACCGATTATTCATGCTTACTTTTATGGTGTGATGAAAGAGTTACATACATATAAACTAGGAGTTTATGGATCATATCGAGTAATAAATGCGATGAAGGATTATGCCGATTACTTTTGGCAAACCTATGCGTGGTCAAGGGGAG
>DATMFU010000396.1:0-10383 GCA_035556015.1 Niallia sp.
CTTATTGATGAACATGGCTACAACTCCACATCTGCAAATGAATTATTACGATATGTAGGTAGTTTATTAAATCGATAAAAAACTGGTCAAGGAGGAACGGGCATATGTCTGTTCCTTTTTTTCCCCTACTGAAAAAGGCGAAAGACCATTTTAACGGAATTAATAATTTATCTAAATTATTTGTAAATTATTTATTGCGTTTGCATATGATAGAGTAATCCCTTTATTTAAATACAGCTTCACCCAAATTAGTGTATGCGATAACTGTAAAAGATGTGAATATAAATTTATTAAATTAGGAGGGGTAAGATTGACGGAAAAACAGAATAAACACCAGTTTGTAATATCCCAAGAGAATTGGTCCCTCCATCGCAAAGGCCATGACGACCAGCAACGACATCAAGAAAAGGTACAAGAGGCCATAAAGAACAATCTTCCTGATTTAATTACTGAAGAAAATATTGTCATGTCAAATGGTAGAGAAGTTGTGAAAATACCAATACGTTCGTTAGATGAATACAAAATTCGATATAATTATGATAAGAACAAACATGTTGGGCAAGGAAATGGAGATAGTCAGGTTGGCGATGTGGTCGCACGCGATGGATCTGGAAATCAAAAAGGCCCAGGAAAAGGGCAAGGTGCAGGAGATCAGGCAGGCGAAGATTACTTCGAGGCAGAAGTATCTCTAATGGAACTAGAAGAAGCACTTTTTAAACAATTAGAATTGCCAAATTTAAAACGAAAAGAACAGGATCAAATTGTCGTAGAAAATATTGAATTCAATGATATAAGAAAAGTAGGTTTAATGGGAAATATCGATAAAAAGAAAACAATGATTTCTGCCTTTAAAAGGAATGCTATGGGTGGTAAACCAGGATTCCATCCAATATATCCCGAAGATTTAAAATTCAAAACATGGAATGAAATTCAAAAGCCAGAATCTAAAGCGGTTGTTCTTGCAATGATGGATACAAGTGGATCCATGGGCTTATGGGAAAAATATATGGCAAGAAGCTTTTTCTTCTGGATGACAAGATTCCTTCGTACAAAATATGAAACAGTAGAAATTGAGTTTATTGCTCACCACACTGAGGCGAAAGTAGTTTCAGAGGAAGATTTCTTCTCTAAAGGTGAAAGTGGTGGAACTATTTGCTCATCTGTTTATCGAAAAGCGTTAGAAATCATTGAAAATAAATATGATCCAGCTCGCTTTAACATATACCCATTCCATTTTTCTGATGGGGATAATTTAACTTCTGATAATGCTAGATGTGTGAAATTAGTAGAGGAACTAATGGAAGTTTCAAATATGTTTGGATATGGAGAAGTGAATCAATATAATCGTCATAGTACGTTAATGTCCGCTTATAAAAATATTGAAAATGAAAAATTCCGTTACTACTTATTGCGACAAAAAGCAGATGTGTTCAATGCCATGACTAGTTTCTTCCGAAAAGAAGAACAGGGACAGATGTTTGCTTAAATAGAATAGAAAAAAATCAACAGGTAAAGGCATATAGAAAGGTCCATTTTAGACTTTTTTATATGCCTTTTTATATTGGCGTGAAATTAAAATGTACCAGCGTTTGGATAAACATTTGATTTCACGTTTCTTGTAGATTGAAGAAAATTACATAATGTGTAAAAATTAGATATATTAACTATTTAGTGTTAAAAAAAGAAGCTTTAGCTAAGGAGAATGTGGATGAGCCTTTTAAAAAGTGCAATGAAGTTTTCAATTATCGTTAATATTCTTTTAGTACTTATCTTATTTTGTGCATTTAAAGGATATATGTATTATTTAGAAAGCCAGGACATGTTAATAGCTGTATCTATTGTTGGCGGTATACCTTATCATTATTTGATTTTTTCTATTATCTTTTTTGCTGTGATGTATTTATTGGTGAAAATTATTTGGAAGAAATTAAGAAGTTGAGTCAGAATGATTTAAATAAATGTAATCTTTTTTATAATCCTCCATTTCTAATCATTAAAAAAACAAATGAGTACCAGACTTCATCCACTTCATGCAAATCACCTCATTTACCTTACATCCTAATTTTCAAACAATGAAGTTATCTAGATTTTCCTTCTTATTTTTCAATTGAACGGATAAAAAATATTATATTGAAAATAGTAAGAAGAGAAATTTATTAATAAAGGATGCATATCATGACTACTTCACAAAACGAGTTAATAAACCAATTCCGGGAACTTGGAAAAGTCGTAGATAATTTAAGTGTTGATTATTGGACGGAATATGCAAGTTTTAACACATGGCAATTTTGGTTAAATCTTATATTTTTATTTGTTCCATTACTTGTGCTTCTAAGGTTTATTGATAGAAGCCAAATTTTTAGAATTCTATTTTTTGGCTTTACGATACACGCCTTAATGAATTATTTCGATTCGATTGCTGTCGGAAAAGGATTTGTTTTCCACCCATATCCTATTTTTCCATTATTCGATATCAATTTATCCGTAAATACATCCTTCATTCCGGTAACTTTTATGCTATTTTATCAATATGGAGTGAATAAAAAGAAGAATATGTACATCGTAGGCTTAGTTGCAGCCTTATTTACTGGAATTATCCTTGGATCCCTTGATGATGCTATTGACCTATTAAGAGTGTATAAAGGGACTAATATATTTTTTATTTTTCTGGTGGATTATATAGAATTTCTATTAGCTTATTGGTTAACATGCTTTTTTAATCGTATGAGAAAAAAGCAGGAAGAAATCTAAATTTTAAGTAGGTAATGATTATTCGTTTATAGGAGGGAATGCCATGAAACCTATCTATCGCTGGTGTTATATGCTTATTGGAACGCTGTTTTTAATTTTAGGGATGATTGGACTTTTTCTTCCTTTAGTACCTTCCACTCCTTTTTTGTTGTTAACTTCCTATTTTTATACAAGAGGATCGAAGCGTATCAATAAATGGTTCCGTTCTAGCAAGTTTTATCATGAATATATTCTAAACTTCAAAAAGGGAGAGCTTACGAAAAAACAAAAAGTTCAAATTCTTATTTTTTGTTATATTGGTATAGCTATTAGTGCTTATTTTATCGACAATGGCTATATTCGATTAATGCTCTTAATTACAGCGGTTGTGCAAGCTATTTCTATGTTACTGATTAAGACGAAAGAAGATAAAGTCATCATAAAGGATTAAAAAGGATAGCTCTATTGCTATCCTTTTTTTAGCATGTTTTTAACTTGTTTAGGTCAAAATAAGATAAACAATAGAATAGGAATGGAGAGGTTTATTTTGAAAGCAGTAACCTATCAAGGTGTTAAGCATGTAGAAGTTACGAATGTAGAGGATCCAACATTAGAGAAGAAAGACGATATTATCGTAAAGCTAACGACAACGGCTATATGTGGATCAGACTTGCATCTTTATCAAGGGAATTTTCCTTTGCCAAGAGGCTATATCATTGGACATGAACCAATGGGAATTGTCGAAGAAGTAGGGCCGGAAGTGACAAAGGTAAAAAAGGGAGATCGAGTGGTTATTCCATTTAATATTGCTTGTGGTCATTGTCCTTATTGTGAACAGGGTGAAACAAGCCAATGTGACAATGCGAACCCACATTATGATTCTGGTGCATACTTTGGATATTCGGAAAAATTTGGTGGCTATCCGGGAGGGCAAGCAGAGTATTTAAGAGTTCCTTATGGAAATTTCACTCCTTTTAAAATACCAGAATCCTCCGAGTTAGAAGATGAATCGGTACTGTTTTTATCCGATGTCATTCCTACTGCCTATTGGAGTATTGAGCATGCAGGTGTTAAAAAAGGAGATACCGTTATTATTTTAGGATGTGGCCCAGTTGGATTAATGGCACAAAAATTTGCGTGGCTAAAAGGGGCAAAACGTGTTATTGCTGTAGATTATCTTAAATATCGATTAGACCATGCTGTTAGAACAAATAAAGTAGAAGCATATGATTTCACGAAATATGATGATATGGGAGAGTATTTAAAAGAAATTACAAGCGGTGGTGCTGATTGTGTGATTGACTGTGCTGGTATGGATGGTAAGAAATCAACACTTGAATTTATTGAGCAAAAGTTAAAGCTTCAAGGAGGTACAATCGGTCCTATCCAAATCGCTACAAAAGCAGTTAGAAAATCAGGAATTGTACATCTTACAGGTGTATATGGATCAAATTATAATAATTTCCCACTTGGTGCATTTTTTGCTCGTAATATTACCTTAAAAATGGGACAAGCCCCAGTTATTCCGGTAATGCCTAAATTATATAGCATGATTGAAGATAAAAAATTTGATCCACAAGATATCATCACCCATAAAGTTTCATTAAGTGACGCACCAAAGGCTTATCATTTGTTTAATGAGCATGAAGATAATGCGATAAAAATGGTATTGAAGCCATAAGTTCTTCTTCTAACATACGCAATCTAATTGGATTGCGTTTTTCTATTTGTTCCGCAAGTAAAATGACATGAATCGCAAATAAACAAGGCGGTATCGCAATTAAAATGCACTTTTGCGCAAGTAAAGGAAGAGATATCGCAAATAAATTATATTCTTTCGAAAATACAAAATAATGGTTGCATATTTTTCCAAAGCGTAATAGAATAAATAAAAATTACAAATGATAGTTCGTATGGAACTTTAATAAAGCTTAGAAAAGGATATGGGTCACTATTTACGGTTGTACAGAGAGGGAAGAGTTGCTGAGAACTTCCTAACGCAGAATTAGTGTCTTACCACCTTGGAGCTGTATTGGGGAAACTGATAGTATCCAATACCGTCTTGCAACGTTACTGCACCAAAGTCATGGGAAATTCATTATTTCTCTTGAAAAGTTGGGTGGAACCACGAGAAAACGCACTCGTCCCTATCATAGGGATGAGTGCGTTTTTGTATGTAAAATTATATAAAAGGCTATGAGAAGGATATGAATTATTTTTACTGTTTAAAGAGAGGGAAGAATAGGTGAGAGCTTCCTAGCAAAGGAAAATAATTTACCACCTTTGAGCCATGTTGGGGAAATTGAAGTATCCAACATCGTTTATACAACGTTACTGTACCAAGTCATAAGAATTCAATATTTTTCTTATGTGAATTTGGGTGGAACCACGGGTATTACACTCGTCCCTATCTTTAGGGACGGGTGTTTTTTTTATACAAAAAGAGGAGTGATAAAAATGAATGCAAGTTTAATAAAGGTAAAGTTACCAGATGGGAAGATAAAGGAATTTCCAAAAGGGATAAAAATGGTAAGTATTGCTGAGGCGATTAGCCCTAGCTTAAGGAAAAAAGCGGTTGGAGGAAGACTTACTAACCAGGTAAATGTTGATATAAGTTATGTTATGGAAAGGGACGGAGAACTGGAGATTATCACACTAGAGTCAATAGAGGGAAGAAACATCATGCGGCATTCTGCTGCACATGTATTGGCACAAGCGATTAAAAGGCTTTATCCAAATGTGCAGCTAGGAATTGGTCCTGTAATTGAAGATGGGTTTTACTATGATGTGAAATTGGAACATAGCTTAACTTCTAATGATCTTCAATCCATTGAGAAAGAAATGAAAAAAATAATAAAAGAAAATCATCACTTTATTCGAAGTGAAGTTTCCTACGAGAAGGCAAAGGAACTTTTTCAATCAAAAGGAGAAGATCTTAAATTAGAAATCCTAAAGGAAATACCTAAGGAAGAAGCAATCTCTCTTTATAGCCAAGGAGAATTTATTGATTTATGTCGGGGTACACATGTCCCTTCTACAGGTTTTATTAAAGCAGTGAAATTAACTAGAGTGTCAGGTGCTTATTGGAAAGGAGATAGTCAAAATGAAGTATTACAAAGAATCTATGGGGTAGCATTTCCAAATCAAAAAGAGCTAGAAGAATACTTATTTATGATGGAAGAAGCATCTAAAAGAGACCACCGTAAGCTCGGTAAACAGCTAGATTTATTTATGTTTTCAGAAGAAGCGCCTGGGATGCCCTTTTATTTGCCAAAGGGACAAATTATTCGAAATGAATTAGAAAAGTTTTCTCGAGAGCTACAAGGTGAAGCCGATTATGAAGAGGTACGTACTCCGTTTATGATGAATGAGAGACTATGGAAACAATCAGGGCATTGGGATCATTACCATGAGAATATGTACTTTTCTGAAGTAGATAAACAGCGCTTTGCGTTAAAACCAATGAATTGTCCTGGACATATGTTAGTTTTTAAAAATAATCTTTATTCCTACCGTGATTTACCCATTAGAATTTCGGAATTTGGCCAGGTCCATCGCCATGAATATAGTGGAGCATTGAATGGGATGTTTCGTGTGCGGACATTCTGTCAAGATGATGCCCATATCTTTGTGAGACAAGATCAAATGGAAGAAGAAATTAAGTCCATATTCCAACTAATTGACAAAGTATATAGTACTTTTGGATTTTCCTATTCAGTAGAATTATCTACTAGACCAGAAGATTCATTAGAAGGGGATGAATTATGGGAAATGGCAGAAGGAGCATTAGAAAATGTCCTTCATCAACTAAAAATAGATTATGTTTTAAATGAAGGGGACGGTGCTTTTTATGGACCGAAAATCGACTTTCACATAAAGGATGCATTAAAAAGAAGTCATCAATGTGCGACTATTCAATTAGATTTCCAAATGCCAAAGTTATTTGATCTTGCTTATATTAATGAAAAAAATGAAAAAGTTTGTCCCGTTGTTATTCATCGTGCCATGTTCGGATCAATCGATCGCTTTTTCGGAATATTAATAGAACACTTTGCTGGAGCGCTCCCTGTTTGGCTTTCTCCTGTTCAAGTGCAAATAGTTCCTGTTTCAACTATTCATTTAGACTATTGTTTCCAAGTTCAGGCAGCATTAAAGAAAATAGGAGTTAGAGTGCAAGTAGATAGTAGCGAAGAAAAATTAGGGTATAAAATACGAAATTCGCAGATGAAAAAGATCCCTTATACTTTTGTACTTGGTGACAAAGAAAGGGAAACTTCATCTGTTCAAGTAAGAAAATATGGAGAAAAGGAATCCAACCACTATTCTTTTGAAGCTTTTCAACAAAAAATTAAAAAGCAAATAAAAGAAAGAAGCCTATAACATAAAAGGCATACTACTTTTGATAGTAAAAAATAGTATGCCTTTAAATCATAAATTACCCGTTCTGTACACGTCGTTTATATTGATACTTTTTCCATTGGAAACGAATGAAACAACCAACACAAAATCCCAATATTGCGACAATAGATGCTAATCCAACCATTATCGTAAAAATATAGCCAATTATTGTCCAGTTAAACAAAAAGGAGATAAAACCTATTCCTAAACAAATAACCGCAATTAATTGATTGAACTGTAGCTGGTCTGAGTCTTCTTGGATATAGTCTTTTCGTGGTTTTTTTAAGAAAAGTCCAGCAATCTTCATTATTGGATTCCAATGAAAGATTAATCCTAATAGCCCTGGAATAAGGGGGATAAGTAAAAACCAATTCAAATTAGATAGTAAGCTAATAATTACAGAAAGAAATATCACCCATTGATTAGTTCGAACAAGGGGTTGAGGAATTGTTTTTAATGGTTTTGTCATTATAAAACCAACCTTTCTTATATGAATTATATACATTATACTCTTGAAATGAATAAAAGTTAAGAACTTTATTGCGGTAAGGAGGGAATATTTTAATTGATTTTCTTCTCGTACTGTGTAGATAATAAGACAAATGTTTAGGAGGGAAAGAGAATTGAATATACGTCAAATTGGATTTATTGGGTGTGGTAAGATGGCCCAAGCAATGGTAAATGGCATGATTAGCTCTAATTTTATTAATCGAAGAGATTTATTAGCAAGTACTAGGTCTGAACAAAGTGCTCGTTTAGTAAATGAAAAATTTGATATCAATGTTACCTTAAATAATAAAGAAGTTGCCCGTTTTGCGGACGTTCTTATTTTGGCAGTGAAGCCTCATCTATATGGGGAAATACTGCAAGAAGTTAAGGACTCTATTAAGGAAAATGCAATTATTGTCACCATTGCTGCTGGAATGGAGATAGCATATATTGAAAATCAGTTATCTGACCAAACAAAGGTAATACGATCTATGCCCAATACTCCATCTTTAGTAGGAGAAGGAATGACTGTTTTTAGTAGTAATAAGAATGTACTAGAAGAGGAAACAGAATACATCAAAGAAATGTTCGCTTCGTTTGGAAAAGTAGAAATAGTGGAAGAGCGTTTAATGGATTCTATACCTGCAATTAGTGGATCTTCTCCTGCCTATGTATATATGTTTATCGAAGCATTAGCAATGGGTGGAGTTAGAAGCGGAATCCCGATGGATAAAGCTTTACGAATGGCTGCACAATCTGTTTATGGAGCTGCAAAAATGGTGTTGGAAACAGAAAAACATCCAAGTGTTTTAAGAGATGAAGTATGTACTCCAGGTGGAACTACTATTGAAGCAGTAGCTACTTTAGAACAGCTCCATCTTAAAGGCACTGTTTTAGCTGCAATGGAAAGCTGTGACCGAAAAAATAAACAAATGAAGAGTTAATTTTTTATACTAATAAGAAAATGATATGCCCTAAAAAATATGGAATGAAGAGTAAAGGTAAAGGGAACGATAAAAAGTAGAAAATTGTTCTCTTTACCTTTCTTTTTTATATCTAGTTCAAATTACTTATATTATAATGAACTTAATAATTCATTTTGATTATAAGAGAAAGCATACCTAGGAATTAAGGGGTGTTTTTTTTTACATAAAAATTTATGTTATTTGGAATAAATGGTAATTTTAGATAATTCATTAATTGTTTAACAATGGGGAAAATAAGCAGGATACAGTGAGTAAAATACCTCATTCAGACTCTTAAGAAAAGAGGGAAGTATTATGGTATTGGATAAATATAAAGCAATATTCATTTCTAGAATGACGAAAGAACTTAATGATTTATTTGAACAGAGTAAGGAAGAAGAACGAATAAAAAATAAAGAGGTCTATCGCTTACTTCATACTATAAAGGGTACTTCTGGAACATTAGATTTAGAACTCTTACATTATTTAGTGTCTGATTTATTAAAGAAAGTAGAAGAAAGAAAGGTAGATTGGACACAAAAGGAGCTAAGAGTTTTTCTTAGCAAATTGTTTGATATATGTGATGAATATGAACATTTTCAAGAGGAAATGACCATAATGCCTGTGATTCGTCATGTAGATGTACCACTTATTCAATTGATTGATGATGACGTGACGCTATTAATTTTCTTAAAAGAGCAACTAGAAAAGAAAGGCTGGATGGTCATTGCTAATACGAAAGCAGATCATGCAATTGAACAGTTTTACTCCCTCCGTCCTGATTGTATTATTATTGATATTAATCTTACTAATGTATCAGGATTTGAGGTACTTGCAAATATACATAGGCATACAAAGCATTTTTTTCTTCCTAAAATTATGTTTAGTATTGATAACGACAAAGAAACGAGAATCAAAGCTTTTAAGCTAGGAGCGGATGATTTCATGGCAAAGCCAATTGTGATGGAAGAATTTCTCCTTCGGATTGAACGTCATCTAGAAAAGAAAAAGCTATTTGATCAATCCGTATTAATAGATGAATTAACGCAAGTATATAATCGGAAATTATTGAAGAATTCGTATGAACGGTTTATTAGCGATATAGTACGGACGAAGGAAACAGGAACACTTGCTATTTTGGATATTGATTATTTTAAGAAGATAAATGATACATATGGGCATATAACAGGTGATAAAGTATTAAAAACATTTGCTAACTTTTTAAAAGAGCATATCCGTAATACAGATATGCTTTTCCGGTACGGGGGAGAAGAGTTTGTCATCCTGTTTCAGCGAGCAAGTGGAGTAGAGATAATGGAAGTATTGAATAGAATGCTCAAACGATTTTCTCTGGAGGTATTTGAAGAGGGTGGAAAAACTTTTTCTCTTACGTTTTCCGCAGGAATCTATGAAATAGAATCAAGACATGTCCCCTTAATCAAGGCAATAGAAGTAGCAGATAATGCTTTATATGATGCGAAAGAAAAGGGACGTGCACGAATTGAAATTGCCAATAAAATAGCTAAAGTAACTAATCATAAAATATTGCATGTATCCATAGTAGACGATGACTCTCTTATTCGTTCTATCTTAGTGAATATTTTTGATGGAATTGAGATAAAAAATGTAACAATAGATGTAAAAGAATACGAAGATGGAACGGAATTTTTGACATCAAAGCGTTTAAAGGAAAGCGGGATGCATTTCTTAATACTTGATGGAATTATGCCAGTAATGGATGGATTAGAACTATTACAAATTGTCAAAAAGACTTCCTATGAGCATAATGCCCATGTACTGA
>DATMFU010000397.1:0-6148 GCA_035556015.1 Niallia sp.
CTATTTTAAACGCATAAATCGATTTGTTGTCTGCTCTGGAATATCGACAACTTTCTCTTCTTTTTGTTTATATAATCTTTCATATTTAACAAACATGGAAACATTAACTAGTATTCCCATCCCTATTGCTAATTGTAATAAAGAAGAACCCCCGTAACTAATAAAAGGTACCGGAACCCCAGTTAAAGGAATTAAACCAGACACACCACCAATATTAATAAATGACTGTATGCCAATCATACTAGATATTCCAATAGCTAAAAGACTTCCAAATGGATCTTTACACTTTAAACCAGTATAAATTCCTCTTAAAACAATATAGCTTAACCCGACAATAACAAATCCAACACCAAATATACCAAGTTCTTCAGCAATGACAGCCATAATGAAATCCGTATGACCATCTGTTAAATATCCTAGTTTCTGAACACCTTGTCCTAGGCCGAGTCCTTTTAAGCCACCTGCACCTATAGCAATTAATGAGTTACTCATATGGTAACCACTGTTTTGAACAACCTCTTCAGCGAAAGGAGAATCAAGAAAAACAAATATCCTTGCCATTTGTTTTTCTGTAAATACATCTTTTCCAACTAGCTGCATTCCTAAAACAATCACCAATAAAAATGCCAAACCAATTAAGATAAGTTTAAGTAAATTCTTAAAATTCATTCCTGAGCAAACAATAATGGTTGCACCTATCATAAATATAATCGCTGCTGTTCCGAAATCAGGCTGTGCTGCAACTAATCCACAAACAATAACTAAATATGCCAAAGGAGGAACTACCCCTCTATTAAATTCATTAATATAGGACTGTTTTTTTGCATAGATGGCAGATAAGTAAATAATAACGGATAGTTTTACAAACTCTGCTGGTTGTAGACTTGCCGTTCCGATTTTATACCAACTTTGCGCATTACCAAATACACTACCAAACGCGAAGATTCCTCCTAAGACGAATATGGATCCAAAAACCATAGGAACTAATATTTTATTGTTCATTAATGCTTTATAAGGAAAAATAGCTACTACTACAAACAAAATTCCAGCTAATAAAATATTTTTTATTTGTTTTTTATAGAAAAAATCACTATTGGCTTCTCCATAATATTGAACGGCAGAAACCATACTTGCGCTATAAATCATAATTAGTCCAAATAAAACTAATAAAACCATGGCGACTATAATTGTATAATCATACGATTTTAATATCTTCTTAACCATTGAATCGCATCCCTTGTCCATTCTCCTATGAAAATATTCGATATAGATGTTTCTTTTCCTGCAAAAGAATAACTAGTACTATATCTCATTCTATTATGTATGTAAATAATACATTAGTTGCTATTTGCACTAAAAAAACTCAAACAATAGATTGCTTGTTTGAGTTTAATTGTTATTTTTTTATAGATGCTTCATGTAATACGGATAATTCCTTCTCCAATTCATCCAATATTTTCTTACCAACCTGTTCTTCTACTAAACCTAGACGGATGGCAAAATCTATTTCTTTGGATAGCCCATACATTTGCGTATCCAAAACTTCTTCATATAAAGGACACTGAGGCATGGTTAAATTGTCCATTTGAACTTTTATCAGTTTTAAAATCTTTTTAGCATCTTCTTTTAAAAGTTCATTTGCCTTTTCTTTATGATTAATAATGATATCAGAAGTCAATCCTATCCCCCCGTTTCCGAGCGATTATCCTATTAATAAAGTTTAAACTCAACCTGAAGAAAATGCAAGAACTATCCACTTAGGAGTAAAAATTAGTCTTTCCATGACAGAAAGTCTATAAAAAGTTATACTAAAAATATACATAAAAGTTATTGAATAATAATGGAACGGAGGAAATGTAATGAATAGTATTATACAAGTCTCTGGTTTAGTTAAATTCCCAATAACCATCGATCCAACTGTTTGGATATTTGATGATCGAAAGCTTTCAGAGGACGTAGTATTTCTTCCTATTGAAGAAAAAGATGAACTAGAAGATTATACAATAGCCGCATCGAAACACTGGGATAGGGAAATAACAGAAGGTGCAAAAGCTCCTGTAAAACAAGTGTATAAAAAAGTAGAAATGATTACAGGAACCTTTTATATGCCTCTTTCCCCCTTTATTACCAATGCTGAGCCAGTTGAGGATGCAAATGCCCTTGTTGTTACAACAAGCGAGGAAAATATCACTATTCCTCTAAGTAGGTTACAAGATATTTATCTATTATTTTGCGTAAAAGGAAAACCGCTTACAAACGATGGACCTGTACATCTATATTTCCGTAGTGAAGGGAAAAATCAAAATCCAATAAAAAATATTCGTTCCCTGCAAATTATCTAGACTTTAAATTGGAATAAACAGGCAGCTAAGAAGTCTTTGTACAAAGTACTTTCTGCCTGTTTATTTTATTTCCATTCCTACAATAAATCGGCAGCTAATTGAGCTAAGCTTGATCTTTCTCCTTTAACCAATTTTACATGTCCAGCAATTGGTTGATCTTTAAAGCGTTCCACAACATAGCTTAAGCCATTATTAAAAGCATCTAAATATGGATGATCAATTTGCTCTGGATCTCCCATTAGCACAATTTTACTTCCATCTCCTACTCTCGTTAATATCGTTTTTACTTCATGCTTGGTTAAATTTTGTGCTTCATCAATGATGATAAATTGATCTGGAATACTTCTACCTCTAATATATGTTAGAGCTTCTACCTCTATGGATCCCATACCAGCAAGTATCGCCTCTAATTCACCAGGTTTCTTTGTATTAAATAAATATTCAAGATTGTCAAAGATAGGTTGCATCCACGGCCTTAACTTTTCTTCCTTTTCTCCAGGTAAAAATCCTAAATCTTTTCCCATTGGTACTATCGGTCGCGCAACTAACAATTTCTTATAGTCACCAAAGTCCTCTGTTTGCATAAGACCAGATGCTAATGCTAATAATGTTTTTCCTGTACCAGCTTTTCCAATTAACGTTACTAATGGCACATCTTTTTTTAATAATAATTCGATTGCCATCGTTTGTTGAACATTTCTTGGTCGTATTCCCCATATATGCTCATGGTCAAAAACTAATTTTTTGACATATTTTCTAGATGAATCGACAATTGCTAATGCAGAAGAAGAGGAACCTAGAACATCCTTTAAAATTAGAAATTGATTTGGATAGAAATTATAATTGCCTAATTCAGAAATAGCAAGCTGTCCATTCTCATAAAACCTATCCAAAATATCTAAATTTACTTGGATATCTACAAAACCTGTATAAAGATCTTCATTTTGCACTACCCTATCACTTAAAAAGTCTTCCGATATTAGCCCTATTGCATCAGCTTTTACTCGCACTAATGTATCTTTACTTACTAAAATAACAGTTCGTCCATTTTCCTTTTTATTTTCTTCTATCGATAAATTTTTAGCAACTGCTAAAATCCTATTATCATTCGTCTTTTCTACAAATATTTCTTGTAATTCATGAAAGGAGCGATGATTTAATTCAATTCTTAATGTTCCTCCATTCTCCAGAGGAATTTTATCATGCAATTTTCCCGTTTCCCTTAAGTTGTCAATCAATCTAGATATCTGTCTTGCGTTCCTTCCGATTTCATCCATATAACGTTTTTTACTGTCAACTTCTTCTAATGCCACTGCTGGAATGACTACATCATTGTTTTGAAAGGAAAATATTGAATATGGGTCCTGTAACAAGACATTTGTATCTAATACATAAATTTTACTCAAACCGATGCCCCCTGCTCTATTACGTCATATATGCTGCACTATTCCGTTTAACGGAAAGAACCTTGGTAAAATATATGTTTTATAGAATAAAGATAGAAGATAAATTGCACAATAATTGTAATGGAAGGAAAAAAATCACGGATTTTAGATGTGAGGAGCTTGTTTTACCTACTCAATCATTTCATGGAATTAAAACTAATTGGAGGTATACTTATGAAAAAAGGACTTTTGTTGGTTGCATTTCTTGTGCTACTTACTGGTTGTAACAATAATGCAGAAAATAATAATCAATCCCAAAGTGACACTCCTAATGCCACCAATGTAAAAAATTCAACTAAACAGGAAGTAGATAGAAAGACAGGACAAGATATAGCAGAACGTCTTGTTTCCCTTTCTACAAAAATTGAAGAGGTAAACGATGCTACTGCTGTTGTCATTGGCAAATACGCAATCGTTGGTATTGATGTTGACAAAGACTTAGATCGTTCGGAAGTAGGTACAGTTAAATATGCTGTAACGGAAAGCTTAAAAAATGACCCAGATGGAGCAAATGCACTAGTTGTAGCTGATCCTGACATAACAGCAAGATTAAAGGAAATTGGTGATGATATCAAAAATGGACATCCTATTCAAGGGATATTCAACGAATTGTCTGATATCACTGGTAGAATCATCCCGGATATCTCCACAGATAATATAAACCAAGACTCCAACAAAGATATAAAGAAAGAGAAAGAAAAATTAAATGAAAAAGAAGAAAATAAATTAAAGAATGAACAAGATGACCAATCTAATCATCATATTACAGACTAACATTCGATTTCTATATACACTTGTATTATAATGAGCCTATGATCTATTTTAGAACTTTTGATTAGAGGTGTCATATAAGTGAAGGTACAATGTGTCATATGCGATATAATTGAAGAACTCGATGATAATTCCTTCCAGGCTAAACGCCTGAGAAATAGACCCATTCACACTTATATGTGTAACGAATGTGATCTAAGGATAGCACAAAACACACAAAAGAGAATTGATTCTGGAAATTTTGTACTTTATCAAAACAAGCCACAAGAGGACGAGTGGTAATCTTAAATAATCTTATACAATTACTATTCTGACTTCAATTTTATTTTCAGGTTATCAGATGTAAGAAAAAATAAAAACGGTAAGAGGATTAATTTCCACTTACCGTTTTTATTTGAAGAAGAATTTATTAATCTCCACCTTACTTCGCTCTGCCTTTTCCTCTTTATCTATATAAAGAAATAAGATATACACTATTTTCATTTCTCGTCTACAAAAAAAACTCACCTTTTTAAAGGTGAGTTTTAAAGATTAGTTAGTTGTTTGTGTCTTTTTCTGTGCTCTTTCACGCTCAGATTTATTAAGAATCTTTTTACGTAAACGAATAGATTCAGGAGTTACTTCAAGATACTCATCATCACCTAAAAATTCTAGCGCTTCTTCAAGCGTTAAAATACGAGGACGTTTAATCACGTTTGTTTGATCCTTTGTTGCAGAACGTACATTCGTTTTTTGTTTCATTTTAGTAATATTTACAGTGATATCATTATCACGGTTATTCTCACCAACGATCATACCTTCGTAAATTTCAGTACCTGGTTCAACAAATAGTGTACCACGGTCTTCAATTTGCATCATACCATAAGTTGTTGCTTTACCTGTCTCCATAGAAACAAGGGCTCCTTGATGACGTCCACCTACACGACCTGATACAACTGGTTGATAAGAATCAAATGTATGGTTAATGATACCAAAACCTTTAGTTAAAGACATGAATTCAGTAGTGTACCCGATTAATCCACGAGCAGGAACCATGAAGATTAAACGAACTTGTCCGTTACCTTCATTAATCATATCGAGCATTTCACCTTTACGGTTACCTAAAGATTCAATAATAGAACCAACGCTTTCTTCTGGTACATCAATTTGTACGCGTTCAATTGGCTCAGATTTTACTCCATCAACTTCACGGATAATTACTTGTGGTTTAGATACTTGTAATTCATAACCTTCACGACGCATGTTTTCAATTAAAATCGATAAGTGAAGCTCACCTCTACCAGAAACTACCCATGCATCTGGTGAGTCTGTATCTTCTACACGTAGAGATACATCTGTTTGTAATTGTGAACGAAGACGTTCATCAATTTTTCTTGAAGTAATCCATTTTCCTTCACGTCCAGCAAAAGGAGAGTTGTTTACTAAGAAAGTCATTTGTAAAGTAGGTTCATCAATACGTAATGGTGTTAAAGCTTCTTGATGCTCAACAGGACAAACTGTTTCACCAACATTGATTTCTTCCATACCTGATACGGCAATTAAATCACCTGCGTGAGCTTCTTGGATTTCTTCACGTTTTAAACCAAAGAA
>DATMFU010000398.1:0-2046 GCA_035556015.1 Niallia sp.
AGTAGTAGATTCTTCTGTTGTTGTAGTACTCGAAGAACAAGCCGCCAACAGACCAACCGTCAATAAACTTGATAGAAATAAACTTGCACTTTTCTTTAGTTTCATAACCTAACCCCCTATTTCTATTTATCTTTTCAAAAAACTAGTTGAATTACTAGTTTCTTCAAGTATAGAGAGGTAGGCATAATTTCACAGCAAGTTTGTAAGAAGTTCTGACAGACTTTTTTTGATGAAGGTGATGAATAAGGCGCAAATTGCCATAATCCAACATATTTCGTGTAAGAAAAGTTAACACAGGCTTAAAATTTTTATTGTCTTTACAAAAGTTAGTATGTAAAATAAAGAAAAGAACTTACTTTGTCTGAAAATTTAGAAAGAAGGGTGGCGGATAAATGCCTTGGAGTGATGGCTCTTATAAAATCAAGAAAGTAATCTCAATTGGAACAGTAAGTGAATTAACAGGACTTTCTGAAAGACAAATCCGATATTATGAAGAAAGGAAATTAATTTTTCCAGAACGATCGAAAACTGGTATTAGGAAATATTCCTTTCAAGATGTAGAAACTTTAATAGAAATTGCTAATCAACTTGAAGAAGGGGTTTTGACGCACGAAATCCGAAAAGAGCTTAAGCGACGAGAACAGCTGATAGACCCAAAGGTAGTTCGCAATTCCTTGTTACAGGGGCAATTAAATGCACATTTTAAATAACAAAATCAAAAATACACATTAACAAAAAAAGACTAACGAATTGTTAGCCTAAATCTCACTTCTTCATGAAACTAATATTTAGATTTAAATTCCTAACCCATCAAGCACAATTTGAACTTGCACTTTTACTCCATTTATAAGAGAAGCTTCTGATATATTAAAATTTGGATGATGATTCATATAACCATATCCTTGTTCTTCATTACCAGCACCGAGCCATAATAAACAACCCTTAATCACTTTTGTATAAGTAGAAAAATCTTCGCTTAATTTTAACCGTGGAAGATCATACATGAATCCTTCGCCCAACACTTTTGTTGTGGCTTTTTTTGCTTTTACCACTAATTCCAGACTATTATTTATACTAGGATACCCTCGAACATATTTCAATTCGTAACTAGCATCATACAGTGCGGTAATATGTTCGATTGTGTTCTTAACCCGAATTTCAACCTGATCGCGTAACTTTTCATTCTTAATCACAATTGAACCGTTTAACCGTGAACTTTCCGGAATAATATTAGAATCATGATTTGAATGGTAATCTCCAATCATGATTAATTCAATTTCGTCTGGTCTAATGCCTTTTATCACATTTATACCTAATGATGCCTCAATTTTAGAACGTACTATGTTAGGATCCACCTTAGAATCTGAGGAATTTAACTCTTTCCCTTTTATATTCAAGAAAAAACCATCTGCTGTAATGTTCGAATAACCAGTCGTTAACCCAATTGCTCCTTCCTTTAAATTAGGCACTAAATGTAATGCGTAAATTTCTTCGACTTCATTTATAGCCCCACTCTCAATTAATGCCTGAGCACCACCCGGTTGCTGTTCCTCACCATCCTGAAAAATGAATTTCACTCTACCTTTTAGCTGATTTTTCATTTTTGATAGAACATAAACAGTTCCCAATAATATAGCGGTATGTGCATCATGGCCACACGCATGCATGACACCATCTACTTTCGATTTAAACGGTAGATCTGTTTTCTCTTGAATTGGTAAAGCATCTATAGCAGCACGTAACGCAATGGTTTTACCTTCCCCTGCACTACCCACTAATGTAGCCACAATACTTGTAACAGTTGGTCTGGATAACTCCAAGTTTGGGAAAGAAGCTAAAATATCATAAATATAATTAGAGGTATTAAAACCTTGATATGACAATTCAGGATGTTGATGTAAATATCGCCTCCATTCAATTAATTTTTCATACGGTATTTCACTAGTCCAGTCGCCCATACTTTCCTCCGACGATTGATAAATTATTTATTATCTTTTATTTATTAGCTTTCTTTCTTCTTAAAAGATTATTCGTACTAACCGAGAA
>DATMFU010000399.1:0-22993 GCA_035556015.1 Niallia sp.
TGTCCAGGCTTTACTTTTCCTTTTACTAATCCGGCAAGCACTTCATCTTGGGATTCAAAGACAATAGCAGGTCCTTCATGTCTGGTGATTCCATTTTGTACTCCACCAGTCTTTATAATAGCTCCTTGTGGAGCAAGATTACCAAATAGCACAGCTAATCCACCTGTTTCTGTATGTGGATTATCGATTGGTCGAATGACATGACGATCCTTCACTTCACATCCTGCAATATTCTCCCCAAGCGTTTTTCCACTAACAGTTAGTGTATCTAAATGTAATGCTCCTTCTTTTTTAGAAAGTTCATAAAGTGCAGCAGATACTCCTCCTGCTTCATGTAAATCTTCAATATGCACATCTGAAGATGGAGCAAGTTTAGATAAATGTGGAACTCTTTTTGCCACTTCATTTATTCTTTCAAGTGGGTATTCAATACCTGCTTCATGAGCAATGGCGATTGTATGTAAAACTGTATTAGTTGAACCACCAAGCGCCATATCAAGAGCAAATGCATTATCAATTGCTTTTTCTGTAACAATATCACGTGGTTTAATATCATCTTTAATTAAATTCATTAATTGTTTAGCAGATTTTTTAACGAATTCTTTTCTTTCAGGTGCAACTGCCAATATAGTACCATTACCTGGTAACGCAAGTCCTAATGCCTCTGCAAGACAATTCATTGAATTAGCTGTGAACATTCCGGAACAAGAACCACATGTAGGACAGCCAAACTGTTCTAATTCTTTTAGTCCATTTTCATCAATCTTCCCTGATTGGTAAGCCCCAACTCCCTCAAAAACAGACGATAAGGAAATCTTTTTACCGTCACTAGTTACACCAGCTTTCATTGGTCCACCACTGACAAAAATAGTAGGAATGTTTAATCGCATTGCTGCCATCATCATTCCTGGCGTGATTTTATCACAATTTGGTATACATACCATACCATCAAACCAGTGAGCAGCTACTACTGTTTCAATAGAATCTGCGATAATCTCACGACTAGGCAGTGAATAACGCATTCCAATATGTCCCATTGCAATTCCGTCATCTACACCGATTGTATTCATTTCAAAAGGCACTCCGCCAGCCTCTCTAATGGCATCTTTTACAATTTTACCGAATTCCTGCAAATGCACATGTCCCGGAACAATATCAATGTATGAATTAACAACCGCAATGAATGGTTTATTAAAATCTTCTTCTTTTACCCCTGCTGCACGCAATAAGCTTCGGTGCGGTGCACGATCAAAGCCTTTCTTGATCATATTACTTCTCATTTTTGCCACTTAATACCCCTCCAATTATCCGATTAAAACGAAAGTTCTGTATATTTAACTTTCACCTATTGTAACACTATGAAAGAAAAATTGGTATAATTCTTCTCTTAATTTTCAAAAAAAATGAATTTTCTATTATATCTAACTTCTAAATACGAAAATGTTGCTATAACAGCGTTTTCTACCTATTCAATGTTAGTATTTCTAACACGAAATACAAACAACTACTAATAGTAACACTAAAATAGCCCTTATTGTAACTATAGTAATATAATAGATAGTTTTGTAATAAACGCTATGTAGTCATTAATTTTTCTGTAAGGAAAATAGAATAAATTAAATAAGCTTTACAGTTTAGTAAGAGTTACTACTTTTAAACATGCTGTCATATATTATATAATGTAGATATTTAGAGAAAGGATTTACGATAGGTTTGAATGCTATAAAGAATTTCATCAATTATATGCTTCTTCTTCTAATAATTTTTTTCCTCTGGAAGGTAACCGATATTGAACTATATTTAAGTTTTCCAATCATTTTAATGATTCTTGTACCTTTATGGATTTATTTTCGATTTGCACGGAGTAAGAAAAAAGACACTGTACAACCAAAACGAGAAGTTATTCTAAATATTTTCTTTTTATATCTACTAATTGTTCTTTATTTAACACTAAATCCCTTTCATTTTACACCGCCTAGTATGAAAGATAATATTAATCTCGTTCCATATGTTCAAATTCTCTATCAATATACATATAAACCACCTATTTTTTGGATTTTATATACAATAGGGAATGTGTTACTTTTTATTCCATTTGGTTTTCTATTTCCAAGTATTTATCTTAAAAAATTTAAAATGTTAGTAACTATTACTCTCGCCGCTCTCTGCTCACTACTTATAGAGATCACTCAATATTTCTTCACCGTAGATCGCGCTGCCGATATTGATGATTTAATTCTTAATATTATAGGGGCTATCGTAGGCTATTTTCTTTTTCTTTTTTTCAAGAAAGTAAAATATACCTCTGTAGAAGTATTTATTTATCAGCAAAAAAAATAGCCAAGTTTCCTCTTTGTTGAAGAGGGATCTCGGCTATTTTTTAATTTTTCTTAATCAAATATTTTACTTATTCTTCTCCTATAATCCTTACTTCCGTTTCTAAATCAATGTCGTAATTGTGTTTAACTGTTTTTTGTACGTGTTTAATTAAGGATAAATAGTCATTTGCAGTGGCTCCATCTACATTGACAATAAATCCAGCATGCTTAGTAGAGACTTGTGCGCCTCCTATTTTTGTACCTTGTAAACCACTATCTTGAATTAATTTACCTGCAAAGTTATTAGGTGGTCTCTTAAATACACTTCCACAAGAAGGGTATTCAAGTGGCTGTTTAGATTCTCTTAAAAATGTGAGTTCATCCATTTTTTCTTTAATAGCGGTGTAATCGCCCTTCTTAAGAGCAAAGGTTCCTTCTAAGGCAATCCAACCGTTTTCCCCTATACTACTAGTACGATAGCCTAATTCTAAATCCTCTTTGCTTACAGTGATAATTTCTCCTTGTTCCGTTAAAACTTTTGCACTTTCTAAAACATCAGAGATTTCTCCTCCATATGCTCCTGCATTCATGTATAGCGCGCCACCAACAGAACCAGGTATACCACAGGCGAATTCCAATCCTGTCAATTCATGTTTTAAAGCAAATCTTGAAGTATCAATAATAGCAGCACCACTTTGGGCAATCACCTTATTATTTTCCAATGTAATATTAACTAACTTCGTTAAATTGAAGACAACCCCTCTAATTCCACCATCTCTAATTAACACATTAGAGCCATTTCCCAAGATGGTAATAGGCAATTTTGCTTCTTTTGCCAACATATAACCCTTTTGCAACTGGTCATATGCAGATGGAAACAAGAGATAATCAGCTTTGCCACCAATTTTTGTATACGTATATTTATATAAATCTTCATCCACTTTTACATTATCCTGAGGGAATATTTCTAAAAGTTTATTTAGCAAAGTCTTTTTATCCATTCATCTCAACCTTCTATCCATATTTCTTATGCTAATCTCTATTGTATATCTATATTATAAGTAGGGATCACTTTAATAAGCAAATATATGTGAACCTTAATCTTTGTAACAATATATTAATAATATTACAGCTTCATGCTTATAATGTGAAACGTAAATTTAGCGTAATACCATATATTCTCTTTTACCTTCTATAATACGATAAAAAAAGCTAAGTATTCCTTTCTTAAGGGCTACTTAGCTAGTATTAATTCTTTCTTTTCTTGATTTTTTAACAATTCGTATGATAAGCAAGCTGGTTTATTCGTTCTCGGATCTTTGACAACCACTGCATCGATTTGAAATACCTCTTTCAACACTTCTTCTGTCATTACCTCTTCTGCAGTACCTTCTTTAATCAATTTCCCACTTTTCATAGCTATCATATGATCTGAAAATCTTGCGGCATGATTAAGATCATGGATAACCATAACGATGGTACGACCTTCTTCTTCATTTAACTTTTTCAATAACTGCAAAACTTCTAATTGGTGAGCCATATCTAGATAGGTCGTAGGTTCATCTAATAACAATAAATTCGTTTCCTGAGCAATCGCCATTGCTATCCAGGCTCTTTGAAGCTGACCACCTGATAAAGTATCGACTTCTTGATTTTTTAATTCTGTAAGACCTGTGACATCTAATGCCCAATTAATTACTTCTTTATCCTTTTCCGTTAATCGAGCAAATCCTTTTTGATGTGGTGAACGTCCATAAGAAACCAAGTCAAATATGGTTAACCTACTGGGAGCTTCAGGGGATTGGGGCAACACAGCCATTCTTTGAGCAATTTTTTTTGTCGGGATTTTATGAATTTGCTCTCCTTCTAAATAAACAAACCCTTCCTTCGCTTTATGAATTCTTGCTAATGTTTTTAATAAAGTGGATTTTCCACAACCATTCGGCCCAATTATGGTTGTAATCTTTCCTGATTGAATTTTGATATTTAAGTCGTGTACGATTATTTTCTCTTCATAGCCAATTTTCAAGTGCTCCGTAGATAGTATATCCATACTACTCTCACTCCTTAGTTTGTTTTCATTAAAAGGTAAATAAAGTATGGTGCACTAATTATTGCCACTACAATACCTACAGATATTTGTGTAGGGGATAATAAATTTTGACCAATTGCATCTGAGAGCAATAGTATAAACGAACCAATGATAGCAGCTACTGGTAAAATAAGTTGGTGTTTTGGCCCCATTATTTTCCTAGCAATATGAGGTGCTACTAATCCGAGAAAAGAAATGCCTCCTCCAGCTGCAACACAAAAGCCGGCTATCGCTACTGCAACAAGCAACACTTTTAATCGTTCCCTTTCTAAACTCGTTCCTAGCCCAATTGCAAGTTGATCTCCTAAACTTAAAATATTTAATGTATGTGATTTCCAAATAGCATAAGGAATAAGTAGAATAAACCAAGGTAAAATGGCTATAACAAAATTCCAATTTGTTCCCCAAATATCACCTGATAACCAAACCGCAGCCTTCATAAAGTCCTGAGGATTCATTTTAATTTGCATAATAGTAATAGCAGCACCAAAACCTGAGTTAACTCCTATTCCTACAAGTACAAGTCTTATCGGATTAATGCCTTTCTTCCAAGCAAGAATATAAATAAGAGCAGCTGCTGTTAATGCTCCTAGAAAAGCAAAAATAGGAAGAAGCCAAATACCTAATGCACTTAACCCTGTCATAGTGCCTTGAAAAGTAAAGATAAAAAGAACTACAGCAAATCCTGCTCCAGCATTAATTCCGATTATTCCAGGTTCTGCTAAATCATTTTTAGAAATAGCTTGAAGTATGCTTCCAGACACTGCCAAACCTGCTCCAATTAATATCGCTAATACCATTCTTGGAAGCCTTAATTCTAACAACACAAATTGATCCTTTGGTGTACCATTCCCTATTAATGTCTGAAAAACATTCATTGGGCTAATCTTAACAACTCCTAAATTTAGGCTGATTAATAATAATAGAATGACTAATAGAACCATAATGGATAAAATCTTTACTAGTTTTCTTTGTTTAGTATTAATTTTCATTACCTTCTTGCCCCCTCTCCTCTTGCTAAATATAAGAAAAAGGGTACTCCTATTATTGCAGTAATTGCCCCAACTGGCGTTTCAAATGGTGCATTAACTAATCTTGCTACACTATCAGATAAAACTAAAAGAATGGCACCTAATAAAGCGGAAGCTGGAATAATCCACCTGTAATCAGATCCTACTATAAACCTTGTAATATGTGGAATAACTAATCCAATAAAACCAATCGGCCCTGCAACAGAAACAGCTGCTCCTGTTAAAAGAAGGACTATAATAAACGCCATCGTTTTTACAAAGAATGTATTTTGTCCGAGGCCCTTAGATACTTCCTCTCCTAAGCTTAGAATGGTAATTCCTTTTGCTAACATAGTGGCAATTACTATACCTACTACACAAACAATACTAAGTATACTAACTCCTTGCCAATTAACCTTACTAAGACCACCTGCATACCAAAAGCTCATGTTTTCAGCAACTTGATAATGAAGGGCAATTGCAGTTGTAATGGATCGAAATAAACTACTAATAGCTACTCCTGCTAAAGCAAGTTTTGCAGGGCTTACCCCACCTTTCGCTAAAGCACTAATTCCAAATATGATTGCAGTAGCAATCCCTGCACCGATAAAGGAAGCAACACTTTGTTCAGCCATTGTTGCTGTCGGAATATATACAAGACATATTACTAAAGCAAATGCTGCTCCATCTGAAACTCCTAATATAGAAGGGGATGCTAAAGGATTTCTTGTTATCCCTTGTAAAATTGCCCCTGAAACTGCCAATGCTGCTCCAACTAATGCAGCTCCTAATGTTCTCGGAAGACGTATTTCTTGAATAATTTGATGCGCCTGTATATTAGGGTTAAATTGGAATACTGCGTTCCATACCGTTGATAATTTTATATTTGCAGCACCTACTGATATAGACATACCAATAAATAAGATAAGGAGTATTATACTTATTACAAGTAAACTGCTATTCCTAACCAATTTTCGCCCTTTGTTATTTTCATTTTTTGTATCCAGATGCCTACTCACTAGTATTGCATTCCCTTCTCTCACCCTATAATCTTCCTATATATAAATTCAGAAGTAACTTTTGTATTTGAACATGAACTAAATAAATAATTCATTATTGATAATGATTTTCAACTATTATTATAGTTCGTACTATAACTTCCTTCAATAGTGTTCACTTATTTCTCTATCTTATCATTAGTAGTTAAGAACATTACCTTACATTATTTTTATATAATTCAGCTTAAATAGGGCATAATTCTCTAATGTAGTGCTTCTATTGACACTAATTATGTAAATGATTATCATTATCAATGGTAATTACATAACTTTCAGGAGGAAAAAAATGAAACAACTATTTAATCGTTCTTTCTTATTTTTGGCTATTGTCTCTATCTTATTAGTTATTACTGCTTGTGGGAATGACTCAAGTGAGTCTGATAAAAGCGGAAATAAAGAAACAGAAAACACAACCAGAGTAGTAAAAGATGCTAATGGAGATGTTACTATTCCAGAAAAAGTAGATAATATTATTGCTCCATACTCAGAGGATGCTCTCCTTGCATTAGGTATTACTCCATCACATCAGTGGGCTATTGGTGACTCTGTTATTGAATATCTTCAACCTCAATTAAAAGATGTACCTAAAATTGAATGGAACCTTCCAGTAGAACAAGTTGTAAATGCGTCACCTGATTTAGTTATATTCAGTGCACCTAGCGCTGTTCCAGATGGCGACTTAGAACCTTATAAAAAAGTAACTACTCCTTTTGTTCTTTCAGAAGAAGACAGTAAAGATTGGCGCAAAGCTTTAAAAACAATTAGTAAAGTAGTTGGAAAAGAAGATAAAGCTACTGAAGTATTAGCTGATTATGATAAAAAGGCAGAAGAAGCAAAAACGGCTATTCATGATGCTATCGGTGATGAAACAGTTGCCATCCTTTGGGTAATTGGCGATGCTTACTATTTAGTAGAACAAGATCGTCATAGTGGGAATGTTATTTATGGAGACTTAGGAATTAAAGCACCTGAATTTGTAGCTAGCCTTCCTGCTGCAGAACCAACATGGAATCCTATCTCTTTAGAAAAGATTGCTGAACTTGACGCAGATCATATTATATTAGCAAGTAAAGAAACAGAAACTGGATTAAAAACATTACAAGACAGCAGCGTATGGAAAGGACTCCCTGCTGTTAAAAATGGCAATGTCCATATCATGAATGATACAAGTAATTGGACTATCACCGGCTTAATTGCTAATGAAAAAACCATAGATGAAACAGTAGAAGCATTAACAAAATAAAAGTTCTTCCAAAGGGGTAATTCTTCACAATACTTGTGAGGATTACCCCTTTCTTATGTTTAACTTTGCAAAGATTCTAAAATATAAGCTCCAGCTAATTGGATAGCTTCTTTTCCCTTCGCGTTATCCTTTAAGTGATCTATTAAAACAGCTACATAAACACATTGCCCCTTATATTCTATAATGGCGCAATCATGTTCGACTTTGTCTAACTCACCTGTTTTATTTGCTACCGACATTTCCTCTGCTTTCGTTAAATAATAAGGTAATTTCTCCGTAAATTGTTGTCTTTCTAAAATACCCTTCATTTCCCTACTTCGGCTTTCATTAATAGCTTTTAAACATGTTATAACATCTAAAGGTGACGTAACATTTTCTAGATTTTTTCTTTTCGCTTCCTCATCCATCATTTTTCGTTTTAGTACTGTAGATTTCATTCCTAGTAGCTTACATCTTTCATTAATAGCGTCCATTCCGATAACATCTATTAAAAAATTAGTAGCAGTATTATCTGATACAACAATCATGAAAGTAAGTAAATCTTCAATAGTCAACGTTGCATAATTAGATAATGATTGAATCACACCCGATCCTCCAACTTTCGGAATATTATCTAACTTAATCAGCTTAGCTAAAGATAACCTTCCATTTGATGACCTATTAAATCCTTCTATTAAGATAGGCAATTTGATTAAACTTGCGCTGGGAAATACCACTTCTTCATTGTAAACATATCTTTCCTTGCCTGATTCTACTACCATTCCAATTCGACCATCAGTCTCATATGTATGAACTAACTGATCCAATCTTTCTTTTAATAAGTCAAAATTCATGAATTGGTTCCTTTCTCGGTTTAGATATTATATATATCTCATTATGCTAAGACTGTATTACCTTCTCTTTTCTTTTAGCAGAACTTGATTGATTCCTAAACCAGGGCCATCTGAAAAGGTCATTACTCTACCATTATATTGTACACCACCATCAATAATATCATCTGTAAGCATAAGAGGGGCATCAAAGTCATAGCGTGTAATATTCTTCTTACTTGCTGCAAAATGTGCAGCCGCGGAAATTCCAAGCTTCGTCTCTATCATACTACCAACCATACATTCCATTCCGGAAATCTCAGCTAATTGATTGATAATTTGTGCTTGATAAATCCCACCAGATTTCATTAACTTAATATTTATTAAATCTGCACTTCTTGTTTTGATCACTTCGTATGCTTGCTTAGGAGTAAATACCGATTCATCTGCCATAATGAAAGTGTCTACTGAATCGGTTACTTGCTTTAATCCTTGAATATCAGTTGCATGAACAGGCTGCTCTACCAGTTCAATATCTAGTCCCAAATCTTCCATTTTACGTATTGCACTAATAGCTTCTTTAGGACGCCATCCTTGATTAGCATCTAACCTTATCTTAATATCTTTTCCTATTCTTCTTCTAATCTCCTTGATTCGATTTATATCTGTTTGGATTTCATCTTTTCCAACCTTTATCTTTAGTACATTGAATCCATTTTTCACATAGGTACTAGCATCTTCCCCCATCTCCTGTGGATCATTTACACTGACTGTAAAATCTGTTTCTATTTCATTACTGTTTCCACCTAGCAATTGATAGAGGGGTATTTTACACAATTGAGCAAAACAATCGTAAAGTGCCATATCAACGGCAGCCTTTGCATTAACATTCCCAACTAATATACTTTGCATCCCTTGTAACAATGTCTCCATCTGCAATAGGCTTTTATTCATCAAAAAAGGTTTAAACACATGGTGAATGGAAGCTTCAATACTAGAGATACTATCCCCAGTAATAACTAAAGTTGGAGGTGCTTCCCCCCATCCTACTATCTCATCCTCACAAGTAATCTTTACAAATACTGATTCTGCAATTGTCACTGTTCGTAAGGCTGTTTTAAATGGCTTTGTTAATGGAATGGCTACACGAAATGTTTCTATATTTTTTATTTCCACCATTATTCCTCCTTTATTTTTTAAGACTTTTTTATCTAAATAAATGAAAATAAAAAAATCCAGTTAATAGAGTAAGCTCTACTAACTGGATTTCCTCTGCGTCTAACAGAAAAAGCAGTTTATTCTATTTATTTATTACTTGTAAATATTTTAAATGTGCATTTTTACAAGCAACCATTACCGCCTTTTGGGAAGATCCAAAATAGCGACTTTCTATTTCCTCAAGTAAAATATCAATATCTAATAATGATTTTCTAACAACCATTGATTTAATAAATGTAGATGTAATGCCAATAGTCGAAGAGCATTCAGCATCAACAATCATATGCGAAACCTTATCCACTATTAATGCGATAAAGAATCCGTTATATTGTTGCATAATAGCATTATTAGAGGATGTTTTACTTTCTCCAATAATATAGACAGTACTAGGGTCGTACATCATACCCCTCCTACAAACATCTGGTTATTACATGGGATATTTATGAGAACATCATAAACAATCATTGTAATACATATGTCTTTTAAAAATTGTAATATAGTAATTCTTATTACGCAATACCATTTCTCACTTTTCTGAATGTTTAAACAAATTAACCTTTACTAGAAAAGACTTCTTTATATAATCGGTGTTGGTACCTTTAATACATTTTTATACTTCTTTTCCTCTACATGTAAACAAACCGTATTTCTTCCTTCATTCTTAGCACCATATAAGGCATAATCAGCTGCTTCTATTAATTCCTCAACAGAACGATGATGTTCTTTTATTGCTACTCCGAAGCTAGCACTAAGTTTGATTAAAATACCATTAAAAAATAAAGGAGATTCATCTATTAATCTTCTTAATCTATTAGCTAGTGTAAGAACCTCATTCAATCCGTCATTATATAAAAAGAGAATAAATTCCTCCCCGCCATATCTTCCCAAAACGATTTCGTTATGGATAGACTTCTTGCATAATGCTGCTATATGTTTAAGTGCTTCATCTCCAGCAAGATGGCCATATGTGTCATTTATCTTCTTAAAATAATCGATATCAAATAAGATTATTGCCATGTCCTGTTGACTGGTAAACATCTCTTCTGCCTTCTGTAATACATAGGCTCGATTATAAATTTGTGTAAGAATATCTGTATATGCCAATCTTGTTAAGTTTAACTGTTCTTTTTTTTGTTCCGTAATATTCATATACACCATCGTAATACCTACAGGACTTACATTATTATTTCTAATAGGAGATAGCTTTACTTGATAATACTCTTTATGTTCTTCTCCCTTTTCTAACTCCGCAATAACCGTTTCTGTGTTTATCTTTTTTACGAGAGGTAAGAGGTGACTATCTAATCCAACTACAGACGCAATATGCTCCCCTATCCTTATATGTGGATATAATTGCCTTGCTGATTGGTTAAAGTCCTTTACATAATAAGTCTGATCAAGGACTACAACAGCATCTCCCATACTCTCGATAATAGAATCCTTCACTATTGGAGGAACTAACAAAAATTTGGTTGAGATAATAGCATACAAGTATAAAGAACTGGTAAAAATCATCATAATAGGAACTGGATCTAAGCCAGTCGGAGTCAATCCTAACAAATAAATAAAGGCTGTTATGATTGGTACCAATACCCCCGTAATTAAAATAGACATTTGTATTGTTCTATTTGCTTTGCTTTTAAACCAATTAATAAGAAGGAGAATAAAAGCAATAGCAAGTGTCCCAAATGTATAAGCTCCATGTATTAAGTACCATTGTCCCGCTGTTATTTGCATAATAGCAGTTTCATTCAAATAATCTAAATAGACATTTTGATAAAATAAGTGATGAAAATCATTAGTTGAAACCATCACTAAAGAAATAACTGGTATTAAGTAATATAGAAAATATGTTTTTCTATTTAAATGTTTGTCTAGTCCAATATATTGAAGCACTAAAATTAGCGTAGCAGGAGCTGAAAAGGGCATACCTGCATATTGAACTGCCGTCCAAAATTTCATGCCTTCAAGAGTTGTACTAGAAAGACTTAATGCATAGCCGAAAGCATATATTGCTGTAAAAGAGGAGAACCATAAGAATGTTCTCGTTCCTTCAAAAGCTTGTCTATTCATGAAAGCTATAATTGCCAACAGAACATGTAATGCCCCTGACATTGTTATTAGAACAATAAATATTCTTACTATTTGATCCAATATTTTACCCCTATTTCATGTATGTTTTTTATTTATTTTGATATAAGCATACTTACAATTTCTATTATTATATTATAAATGTTTCCAAATGAAGAAACTACTTTTAATCACAAGATAACAATCTATAAATTTATGAACCTCTTTTTAAATACTTTTTAGCTTTATCTTATATATAAAAAAGAGCTGTCAAAGAAGATTTCCTTCCTATATACAGCCCTCTTACTTTTACTCCGTAATATTTAATACACTTTTTGCAGTTGATTCTCCATTAGCAATACATGCAGCAATCCCCACCCCATAGTAGGAACTCCCTGCTAAATAAATATTTGGATATTCTTTTTTCATTTTTTCTGTTATTGCTTCGATTGCCTTTTGATGATTTAAAGAATATACCGGCATTAAATCATTCCACTTTGTTATCTCGTAACTAATGGGTTCAGAAGTTATACCTAAACCTTTCTCTATATCATTTTTAGCTACTTCTAATAGTTCTTGTTCGGAAAGACTATTTAGGCGTTCATAATGTGGATTTGTCTTTTTATAAAAAAGTCTTAATAATAAACGTCCATCTCTAGACGTATGTTTCCACTTTCTACTTGTCCACGTACACGCATTGCAAATAAGATCACTATCCCCTGCAACGATAAAACCTGTACCATCCTTTGGTAGCTTTTCATCTGGTATCTCATAGGATAGATACATCGTAATATTAGAGGAATTCCTTAATTGGTTGAAGTTTTCATCTAGTTCATTATTCTTTAATAACTGCTGTGCTACATGATGAGGCGTAGTTAAAATAATAGTATCCACCTTTACTTCCTCTTCATTAGATAATTGGATACTATATTTTTCTGCAACTTTTTTAATAGATGTAATAGAAACCCCTTTTAAGATAGTTACATCTGTCAGTACTTCTTCTAGACGATTAATGAGAGTAGTCAGCCCATTTTTAAAAGAAATAAATTTTTTATCTGCTGCAGATTGAAACTTTTCCTTATGATGACTTAGCCCTCTAATAATACTACCGTACTTTTCTTTATATTCTATTAAATAGGGTAAAGTAGAAGCCATTGTTAAAGAGTAAATATTTCCAGAATATACCCCTGCCAAAACTGGTGCTATCTGCTTTTCTACTATTTCCTTTCCTAAGTAGTATTCTAAAAATTCTCCTATAGAAGATTCCTTCGTAAAAGGTATGCTTCCTCTCAGTAAATCCTTCAAGGCAACAAGCTTTCCTTTTTGAGATATTAGTTGACTAGTAAATAAAGCTTCTATCGTCATTGGTATTCCAAATATAGAATCTTTAGGAATCTCAAGTAAACTGTTTTGAGTATGAATATAAGATGTTCCAGTAGCATTATATACTAGTTCTTCCTCCAAATTTAATTCTTTTATAAAAGGAAGTACATTTTTATTACGAGCAACAATAGAGTCAGCACCTGTTTCCATTAAAAAGTCATCTTTTTCAACAGTATGAATTTTTCCTCCCAAATAATTATTTTCCTCTATTAAGACTAGTTCTAAATTTAAGTTCTTCTCTTTCTTTAATTTTTGCAAGTAATACATAGTGGATAATCCTGTAATACCTCCACCTACAACCAAAATCTTTTTCATTCCTTACACCTCTATTTTATGAGATATTACTCTCCCTCATGTTTGCTTAGTCAATCTATTAAGTATTATGACATGTTCATCATTCTGCTTATAGTGTTTTATTTTGTCCATTTGTTCACAATTTAGTTGAAAAGGTTAAATTAGAAATCTTTCTATTCATTGTATAATAAAACCATATGTTGTAAGCCTTATCAAGAACTTAGCCATATGCTTAACGGAACAATTATAACGTAATGATCGTAAATAACAAACATAATGACTGGTGGTGAAAAATAGCATGGTTAATAGCAAATTATCCGTTGCCATTCATATTCTTTCTTTAATTGCCTCAAAATCATCTGAACACATTTCATCCGAATCTATTGCAGAAAGTGTCAACACAAATCCAGTAGTAATAAGAAAAATTTGTGGACTATTAAGAAAACGTGGAATCCTAACAAGTAGAGCAGGAGTTTCTGGTGCAACTTTATTAATACCTCCTTCTCAATTATCCCTTTTAGACATCTATCTGGCTGTACAGACAAAACAGGAGCTTTTCGCTGTCCATGAACACTCAAATCCAGACTGTCCAATTGGCCGTAAAATTCACTTCACACTAAAAAATAAATTTCACATTATCCAAAAAGAATTAGAGAAGGAATTAGCTCAAACAACTTTACTAGATGTGATGGAAGATATGCACTTACCCGTTTGCTAAATGATATATGTAGTATCTTTTATAAAGTATTTCATGCCCTCCACATCTAATCGTACTTTTATTGCAAGAAAGATTACTCTCCTATAACCAAAAACCTAAATAAAAAAGAGTCTCCCACAATTCACTAATGCAGGAGACTCCTTATTCAATCTAATTTTCTTATCACTCAGCACGTTTCTTTATTTCCCAAATTCCAGGAATACTATCTATATCATAGTTAATTGCTGCTTTCAAAAAAAGGATTCTTAATTCTTGTGATAGGTCCTGTCGATCATTAGGATGGACTCTTTTCATTAAGTTCTTTACTTTGGGCTCAAAAATAGAAATTAATTCTTCAAGCATTGCTGGATTTCCCTGTGCTTCTCTCACTAAAGAATACATATCATTCATGGTTCTTATCCTTTCTTTCATTTGGAAAATGTTCATTCCATTCCTTTAATAACTGATCCATTTTTTTATCTAATCTAAAAAGTACAAACAAAGATAACGTTAGTGGAAATCCATAATTACTTATAAGTGTCATCCATTGAGATAGATCCATCATATTCATTTCTTTTTCCTCCTATTCCTTCTACTCCTTTTTGAGCCATATAGGTGTTTAAACGATTCAACACTGTTTTGCGTGTCTTAGAAATATATTGTTGAGATTTCCCCATTATCTGGGCAATCTCGGTATCTTTTAATTGATATAAATAACTAAATGTAAGAATTTTCCGTTGTGACTCCGTCAAAGTAAGAATACCTTCATACAAATCTGGATCTGTAATGTAATCCTCGATGCTAGATTCTACTGTTTCTCGCTCTCTTATGATTTCCATATCGGCTTGATGATCCACTAAATAAGGGAAATACTTATTCTTTCCTTCTTCTGTATCTGCTAATATTAATGGAAATCTATTCTCGTATTGATAAAGATTCTTGTTAAAGTTCTGTGTACTAAATTCCATAATAGAGGAAATATAAGCGGTGAATCGAATCGTGAAGAAATGTTTTTTAAATGCCTTATCAACTATTTCTCTATTCTCTTTTGTTGGATTTTCAACCGCCATGATCAATGCTTGTACATTTTTTTGATTGTTGAGGAAACTTTTAACAACAGGATTATTGAAAAAACTACGGTTTTCCAGCCTAAATTCTTCCCACTTTCCTTTTCCTGAACGCCATTCCTTCATTATCTAACCTCCCAAAAGGAACATATGTTCTGTTATTAGTTGAAAAAAAAGGACTAATTTTCATTAGTCTTTTTTTATTCGTATTACCTCCCTCTATTATATAAAGAAAGAGAAAAGGCAAAAATAACAACTAATTACGTTAAATTCCCCTAATTTATTACTGTTAATTCTATATTAAAGATAACATTATGCCTATTTTCTTCCAATACTACAATAGTCCAATTTTTCGCTAGCATGGAGGAGAAAAGGGAAAAGTCCTCTTTTGCCAATTGAAGAGTAATTAACTTCTCTCCCTCGTCCTCATAATCGCTTCCCTCTAACAAACCATATTTGATTAGTAATAACCTTTTTAATGTACCCTTTGTTAAAAAGGTTATTTCATAGTTGTCTTCTATAATTCCTTTTATTACTTCTTCATTATTTTCATAAAAATTTAGAAGTGTCTCCCAATCTGGTATACCATTACCACATTTCTTAAAGAAAGAAAGATTATTTCTATCGAACGCTTGTAAAATGACATCTTTTGAATATCCTTTTTGCTTTACCTGTTCTAACATAATCGCATAATTCAACGCAACTCTGACCATAACTCTCCGTTCCCCCTGTCTAGTAAAGCTTATTATTGATTTAAGCCTAAGAAAAAGATAAATTGATAGATAGACATTTGCAATAATAATTAGAATATTTAAAGTATAATATTTTTACAGAGGAGTGAAAATAATGATTACAAAAAATCCCTTTATTTCTTATAGTGTTGCAATGGTGACTCCTTTTAACCAACAAGAAAATTTAAACATAGATGGTATATACTCCTTAATAGATTACTATAAAAGGAATAAAGTACATTCCCTTTTGGTAAGTGGTTCAACCGGAGAGCAACATTCAATGACAGTAGAAGAACGTAAAATACTTTTTGCGGAAGTAAAGAAGGCAACAAAAGATGACTTGTTAGTAATAGGTGGAGTCGCTGCTGTAAGAACAATAGATGCTATAAACTTAGCTAAAGCTGCTCAAGCAAGTAATCTAAATGGTATTATGCTAGGATTTCCACCTTATTTACGACTCAATCAAAAAGAGGCCTATTCCTATGTAGAACAAATTTGCGCCGTAACGGATTTGCCTATCATGCTCTATAATAACCCCCCTCGTACTGGTTTTAACTTAGAATTAGATACTCTATTTAAGCTAGTAGAAGATTTCCCTCAAATCCTTGCTTTAAAAGAAGCTGGAAATCCTGAAAATGCAACTTTAGTGAAGAAACAACTTGGTTCTTCCTTTATGATTTTAACCGGATTTGATATACAACTATTAGACAACTTACAAAATGGCTATGACGGAATAACCAGTATTATTGGAAATATTTATCCCTTAGAAATGGGTAATATTGTACAGTATTTAAAAACGAGTCAGCTTGAATTAGCAGAAATCCATTTTGCTAAGCTACTACCTAATATACAAACTATTACAGAATTAGGGATGATAAGAGCCATAAAGTATGTACTGGAAGAAAAACAGATTCAAGCAGGAATATGCCGTTCACCTTTGTCGACTTTAAGTCCTGAAGAAAAAATACTCATAAAAACTGTAGTAAATTAAAGGAGAAGATAATGGATTTATTTTTATCTAAGGAGACTTGGCTCGCTATCTCATCACCTATTTTTCTATCTTTACAAGTTTCCTTCGTATCTACTTTTTTTGTGATGATTACAGGAACCTTACTTGCAGCAAAGTTAGCAAGAAATCGACTTAAAGGAAAATCATTACTTGAAACGCTTCTACTTTTACCATTGGTCCTTCCTCCCACTGTCATTGGATTTTTGTTACTTGTGATTTTCGGGAGAAATAGTATCATTGGTCAGATCATTGAATGGTTTTTTCATCAACCTATCATTTTCACATGGTTAGCTGCAGTTATTGCTGCATTTGTGGTATCTTTTCCATTAATGTATCAGTCAGCCAAAAGTGGCCTTCTTCAAATTGATTCTGCAATCGAAGACGCAGCAAGAGTAGATGGAGCAAATGAGTGGAATGTATTTACTCGCATTTCTCTTCCACTTGCTGGGCACTCCTTACTTACTGGAAGTATCCTTAGTTTCTCTAGAGGATTAGGAGAATTTGGTGCCACCCTTATGTTTGCTGGTAATATCCCTGGGAAAACACAAACTTTACCTACCGCAATTTATGTTGCTATTGATACAGGACAAACACAATTGGCATGGATATGGGTCATTTCCATTATTGTGATTTCCTTTCTTATGCTATTGGTAACACAGCCTAGACAATAATTATTTATCACAAAAAGTCTATTATTAATGGTATTAGGGAATACAAGAAACAAGCAAATTGTTGGAAGTATATACCTAATTACTTTAATCTAAAGTTGGTAAGATTCCATTGATAATGAGAAAAGGAGATGAGGGTTGTATGAAAATTACTTATCATGGTCAATCAACGATTGAAATTCAGACAAATGGTAAATCATTAATTATTGATCCATTTATTAGCGGTAATCCTTCTGCTACTACAAAAGTAGAGAATATCCAATCAAACGCTGTTCTGTTAACTCATGCTCACATGGATCATATTTTAGATGCTGTACCAATTGCAAAAGCAAATAATGCTCCAATTGTTGCAAATCCTGAACTAGCTGCTTATATGTCATGGAAGGGTGCCGAAACAATTGGAATGAATATCGGTGGAACCCTCGATTTAGGATTTGCAAAGGCTAAAATGACTCATGCTTTCCATAGTTCTGGAATAATTGACGAAGAAAATAAAAATATTTTATATGGTGGTATGCCCGCTGGCTTTATCATTGAGGCTGAAGGAAAAACAATACACCATGCAGGAGATACTGGACTTTTTAGTGACATGAAATTAATTGGAGATAGATATAACCTAGATGTTGCTTTCGTTCCAATAGGAGATCACTTTACAATGGGACCAGAGGATGCACTTCAAGCAGCAGAATGGTATCAGGCAAAACTAGTTATTCCTATACACTACAATACTTTTCCTGTCATTAAACAAGATGCAAACGAATTTATAAATAAATTAGAACAATTAGGATTAAAAGGAAAAGCTCTACAAATAGGAGAAACAATAGAAATTTAATAAAAAGCGGAGAAGTTCTGAAATGAACTCCTCCTTTTTTTATTCCTTCGATATTTTTCATCCTGTTCAAATAGAACAAAGGTTTTTCCATTTTTTCCATCTTATTGAACACATTACTTGTGTTTTGTATGTTAAGGAACAAACTCAAATTTTCTGCTCATTGTATACTTTTTTAGAGTATTTATAATAATAATTAGATGATTGTTCAATTACAAGGAACTTATAGGGGGCATTTAAATGAGATTAGATGGTAAAGTAGCTATCGTAACTGGTGCAGCATCTGGTATGGGTAAAGCAATTGCTGAACTTTATGCTAAAGAAGGCGCTAAAGTTGTTGTATCTGATTATAACGAAGAAGGCGCTAAAGCTGTTGCAGAAGCTATTGTTGCAACAGGAGGCGAGGCAATTGCTAACCGTGCAAATGTTGCAGAAACTGCAGACATTGAAGCGATGATGGAAGTTGCAAAATCTACTTATGGTAAATTAGATATACTAGTTAACAATGCTGGAATTATGGACGGTATGGAACCTGTTGGTGAAATTAGTGACGAACGTTGGGACCGTGTATTCGCTGTTAATACAACTGGTGTTATGCGTGCAATGCGTCTTGCTGTTAACCTTTTCTTAGAACAAGGTCATGGTGTTATTGTAAACAATATTTCTGCTGGTGGACTAAATGGTACACGTGCTGGTGCAGCATACACAGCCTCCAAACATGCGGTAACAGGATTAACAAAAAACACTGGTTATATGTATGCAAATAAAGGTATCCGTTGTAACGGTATCGCTCCAGGTGGTGTAAAAACTAATATCGGTGCTTCCATGACAAACCTATCTCAATTTGGTATGGAACGTCAAGCAACTGGTCAAAATACAATGCCGCGTGCTGGTGAACCGGAAGAAATTGCACAACTTGCATTATTCTTAGGCTCTGATGAGTCAAGCTTCATCAACGGTCAAGTTATCGCTGCTGATGCTGGTTGGACTGCATACTAAGATTAAATAACATACAGTTCTAATTAAAAAAAGATGAAATTTGCTAACGCAAAGTTCATCTTTTTTGTCTTCTACACTCATGCCTGCCCTCCACTTTGACCTACATCAATAGTTATCTCAGAAGATACTCCCGCTAATATTTCTACTCTATCTTATTATTTCATCCCGAATATAGAAAACGCTATCATCCTATCACTTAATACTGTTACTATATTTATAGTATAATTTTAATTAGATATATCTATTTCATCTGCTGAAAAATGTATACGTACCTTAACGTACAAAAAGTAGCTGAATTTGTACCATGTTTTTTAAAATTATCTAGACTAAAGCATAGGGCTAGAGGAGGTTTGTATGAATTATGACAGAATCTCATACAGATAGAAGAATTAAAAAATCAAAGAAAGCATTGAAAAACGCCTTAATCACCCTTATGGAGCAAAAGGACTTTAAAGATATTACCATTACCAATATTGTAGAACTTGCTGATGTTAACAGAGGAACCTTTTATAGACACTATCATTGGAAGGAAGACATATTAGAAGAGTTAACAAATGATGTATTAGAGGATCTAATTCAAAGCTATCGTTACCCTTATTTGCATCTAAACATTTTCAATGTGGATAAACTCACCTCTAAATCAATAAAGATATTTGAACATGTAAAAAGACATGCTAATTTTTACAAGCTTATCTTCTCACTCGATTACTTAAATGACTATAGATTACGTATTTATCAGACTCTAAAAAGAGTTGCTACCGAGGATTTAGAACAACCCGTAGAGGACCCAAAAATAAACAGGAATTTATTTGTTAGCTATCAGACTAATGCGATTATGGGGATGATTATTGATTGGATAAAGGATGACTTTAGCTATCCTCCTGATTATATGGCAGAACAATTACTTACCTTTATAAAAACAATGCGTTTTAATCCTACAAAAATAAAAATATTAAAGGAATCACTTCATTAACATAAAAAGGCTTATGTATGAAATTCTTATACATAAGCCTTTTCCACTATTAGATTGCTTTGTTTTCTTCCCAGCTAGCAATTTCTTTTACTCTTGCTTCTACTTCTTCTGGTGTTAAATTGTGTTTTTTCACATATAAGTTTCTTGGATGTGTTCGACACTCATGACAACAGCTTCTCATATACTTCTCTTCATTTTCTTCGCTACAAAGCATTTTACGGTTACACTCAGGATTCGCGCAGTTTACATATCGTTCACAAGGTTCACCAGTGAAAATATCACGTCCAACAATAACATGTTCTTTACGATTTACTGGAACGCTAATTCTTTGGTCAAATACATAGCATTGACCATCCCAAAGTTCTCCTTGTACTTCTGGGTCTTTACCATAAGTAACAATACCACCATCTAATTGTGATACATCCTCAAACCCTTCTCTAATTAACCAACCAGAGAATTTTTCACAACGAACGCCACCAGTACAATATGTCAGAATTTTCTTTCCTTCTAATATTTCTTTATTTTCTTTGATCCATTGAGGCAGTTCTCTAAATGTTTCTATTTCTGGTTTGATTGCTCCTCTAAAATGACCAAGGTCATATTCATAATCATTACGAGCATCTATAACCACTGTATCTGGTGATTGCAATTGCTCAAGCCATTCTTCTGGCTTTAAATGCTTACCAGTTAACTGAAGTGGATCTACATCTTCTTCTAAGCTCAGGTTTACTAACTCTTTTTTATGACGAACATGCATTTTCTTGAAGGCATGTCCATCTTCTTCATCTATTTTGAAAATAGTATCTGCCAAACGGGGATCTTGTCTGAAATACTCGATATATTTATCTGTTTGTTCTACTGTTCCAGATACTGTACCATTAATTCCTTCATGAGAAACTAATATTCTTCCTAATAACCCCAACTCTTTACAGAAAGCCAAATGCTCCTGTGTAAACTCTTCAGGATTATCAATTGTTACATATTTATAATAAAGTAAAACTCTATATGCCTTCTCACTCATCTATTTCAACATCCTATTCTATTCAATTTATTCTATAAATTAACTATACATCAATATTGCTTATAGTAAAAATCCAATGCTCGCAAAGAAATAAAGACAAAAAGAGACTTCAAATGGATGAAATCTCTTTTGTGCTTAAACAATACTTATTATAGAATACTACAGAATAAAAAGAAAGAAGTATATTTTACCTGTAACAAACTCCTCCTTTATTCTAATACTTTAGAGCTAACATGTAATGCACAACCATATTTAGATTGATTGAAGATTTTTTCAAGATACACTCTTGCTTCTTCCGCCCTCAATCCAGTTTTCACGGAAATATTTGCTTTTATTTTACTTATCACCTCAATTTCCGTTTCAATCATACTATCTTTATAATTTTTAAAAAATGCATGAACATAGTTAATTTGCCCACAGAAAAATTGAACAGTGTATTGATTCATGATTTCTCCCAACTTTATGCAGATATATCTGTATCGCTTTTCCCCCCATAGCTTGCTTCATTTGCCTTATTTGCTGCTATAACAAATGGTAAATAAACAAGAGTGGATACAGCTAAACATACAAAACCAAGTAACAATGCTAAATAGTTCCCACCTGTTCCTAAGAAGGCAATTAGTGGTCCTGGAGTAGTCCATGGTACAGAGTAAGCAATAGGTGGAATTAACCCAGATGCTATTGCTGCCCAACCAATAACTACATTAATAGCTGGTACGAAAACAAATGGAATAATTAGTATTGGGTTTAATACAACTGGTAAACCAAATATAACCGGTTCATTTATATTAAATATCCCTGGCGCAATAGATAACTTACCAATATCTCTATAATCTTGTCGTTTTGAGGCGATAAAAATGGCAATTAATAAACCGAGCGTCATCCCTGATCCACCATAGTAAGCAAATCCATCGGCAATTGCCCAAGTTACAGGGTATGGAGCACCCCATGCAGTTCCGTGTTCAGCAACAAAGTTTAGATTCTCTAAGTTTGCTTCTGCAAACATTGCCTCACGAATAGCTGCAAGTGTATTTGGTCCATGAATACCAAACACCCATAAAAGGTTCGACAAAATCACCATAATGACTAAAGATATAACATTTGACCCTAAATTTTTCAAAGGAGTCTGAATAGCTGCATAGATTAATTCATGTAAACCATCTGGATATATTTTGTTTATAAGTGCATTCACAATAGCGAATAATACAGTGATAATTATAATTGGAAATAATACCTTAAAAGAACGGGATACTGCTGGTGGTACAGAATCAGGCATATTTATTTGTAAACGTTTGGATCTTGATAGTCGACTAAAAAGTTCGCCTACTAATAATCCAACAATCAACGCTACGAATAATCCTTGAGCTCCAACCCAAGCAGTTGTTAAGAAGTTCGCTCCTTCTACATTCGTGTAAGGAGGATAAATGATGAAGAATACTGAAAGTCCTGTTAAACCACTTAATAGTTCATCGGCTTTCAGTGAAATAGCCATATTCCTAGCAAC
>DATMFU010000400.1:0-5449 GCA_035556015.1 Niallia sp.
AAATGGAATAAAAATAATCAACAACCTCGTTTAACATCTTCTGCAACAGTGGTGACTAAGAGAACAGCGATTCGAGGTGGGGGAGAAAGCCGAGCATATAGCGATTATTATGTAACCTTTGAACTATCCAGTGGAGAAAGAAAGGAATTTCAAGTTAAGGGACCAGAGTATGGGCAAATAGTGGAAGGCGATAAAGGAGAAATACAGTATCAGGGAACAAGATACTTAGGCTTTAGTAGAAATAAAAATGTCTATATGCAGTAATCGGGGAGGATAGAACGTTGGATTTTTTTAAGAGTAAGGAAGTAGTAAGAAAGAAGAATACTGGAGGAAAGGCATTATGCATTAAATTGGGTAGTGCATTATGAAGATGGAATAGAATGGGATAAAATCACAACAGATACTTAAATATATTAATAGGAGTACAATAAATGAGTTACACAGTGCACAACATGACAGAGCAAATTGCGGAAGAAATTCTGGGTTGGAGTTATCCTCCTCCATATGATTTATACAATGGAGAAGTAAATGAAGAGGGCTTAAAAGAATTTATGGAAAACCCCTATTATGCCATTTATAAAGAGGAAAGTTTAGTAGGATTTTATTGCCTCGGATATGTGGCACAAGTGCCGATTGGGTACCTGTTTGGAGCATATCCAGAGGGATATCTTGATATAGGACTTGGAATGAAACCGGCATTGACGGGAAAAGGAAACGGTAAAGATTTTCTAGCTTTTATTATTAATAGTCTTGATCAACAAGAAAACGTAGAACCATTGCGCTTAACTGTTGCTGCATTTAATAAACGTGCTATTGCGTTATATGAAAAGACTGGATTTCAAAAAGTCGCTTCATTTACAAATGCTAATGAAATGGTATTTTGGGTAATGACTAGAGAAGGGTAAAAAATGTGCTCAAAGGGTTAACTCTTTAATGAGCACATTTTTTCTTATCCATGTCTGTAGCTACTAAGAAGATTATTTCCCACTTCGAATAAAAAACAAATGCCATCGTGTGTAAAGCAATGCCAGGCTATAAAAAATAAACGAATACCATAATTTCCAACCAGAATAATGGATAAATTTAAAATGAACGAGACCAGCCTCCAATAATACAGAATAAATTAACCAAAAAAGAAAATAGGACAGAAATCTTTTTCGTTTTTGTGGCATAAAATTTAAAAATATGATTCCATGCGCCGATCCAAGAGACAGCTCAATGATGTGAACAGATAATTGAATTCCCTCTTCTCCTAGCTCATATAAGTTGAAAACAAAACTAAGCACAATATCCACGCTTAAGTTAATTAACGCAATAACAAACCAAGTAACATATATTTCTACTTTTGATAAGTGCTTTGGCATATACCAAATAAGGAGTAAAGCAAGGAAAAGGATGACGTATGGAAACCAAGCCATAAAGATGCTCCTAATATTAGATTTGGACATAGTATGTCCATTTCCATTAAAATTATTTTAGAAAATTTTAACAATTTTCTTAGCCAGTTTGATAGAATGTTAGTAACTTACATTCAGGAGGAAAGAAAAACATGAATGTTATGTCAAAAGTAGCCAAACAATCCTCTTGGCTAATAGTGAAGCTTAGTGGTGCAGGATTTGCAGCAACGCTTTTTATAACGTATCTCTTACTATCAAGCTTAGATTTATTTCTTTTTGGAAATGCCATAAAGGATCCGATGTTTTGGATAGACTTTTTTTTATTAGGAATAATTTTAGCGATTATCATTGATTTAATAGCAAGGAAAAATGAAAAGGCTAAAACTGCTCTCTATATAATAGTGGGATGTTTTGCTACTTTTCTTTTGCTACCTGAAAATATTTATGGGCCAATTGCTGCAATAATCGGAGTCATTATATCTTTACTATTCTATATTGGGGCTAAACTGGCTGGTAAAATAAGTTGGTTCAAATGGATGTTTGCCTCCATGCCTTTCCTACTTCTATTATTACTCATTCCAGATTATACGTTGAAACAAGAGTGGAATACCGTAGTTGGAAATCAATCATATACTGCTTATTTTGCTTATTTTAATGGAGAGGACCGAGTACCAATAAAGGTAACAAAAGGAGAAAAAGTAACCGTACAATTGAAATCAGAAAATGAAAATAGTAAGTATGACTATCAATTAGTAGATGAAAATAATCGAGTTGTTTCTTATACAGATACAAGCAATGGCTACTTTTCGTTTCAAGCTAAAAAAACAGGAACCTATCATTTAATTGTAAATGGCAAGAAGATGCAAGGAGGATTTGAAGTTACTTGGAAAAGAGAATAAATAGAAGGGGTTATACCTGGGGAATATATTCTAATGACCATGTGAGTGGACACCCAGTTATAACCTCTTTTTATATAAATGTTAGCTCTTAAAAATTTGAAAGATGTTATTTTGATTGTAAACAAATCACACTTAAATAGGTGTTTCGCTACTCTCAAGATGAAACAAGTTAAAAAACTCTTCATAATTGGACAAGCTAAAGTCTGCATATGGACTAGTGTTCTGGAACATGCAAGTTTGTATACCTAATTTTTTGGCTGGTATTAAATCTAACTCTCTATCTCCAATTGCTAAATCAATATGATATTTTGTATGTAAGTATTGATAGGCTCCTATATCTGGTTTTCTCGGAAAGCCATTCTCCAATGTAACAATTTCAGAGAAATATTTTTCAAATCCATAATGCCGCAAAATGTGAACAACACCATGAAAATTTTTATGTGTCATAATCACATTTTTATCTGCAAATTGAAGAACTCTCTCTACATCAGGAAAAGGCAGCATTTCGCTATTGTTTATATTCTTGCTCTTTTGTTTCATTTCTTTCACTTGCTCGCCTGATAATTGAAATGTGGAGATAGCATGACTAACAGAGACCTTAAGATGCTGATAAATAGTAGACTTATCTACTTTTCCACCTAATAAATCATAAAGGATATCTGTATAAGCAGGATATGTATTAAACAATGTTCCATCGAAATCCCAAAGAATATTCAAGAAAACCCCTCCGTCCAAGTATACTCTCATCTTAATATACTCCTACTGGAAAAGTCTAGGTGGAAGATTAGTTTGTAAACAATTTGGTTATTTGTTTAGATATATTGACACGAAATGAATAAATGATTATTATGGTATAAACGAATGATTAAAATGTTTATGTATTAGCAAACTTAATTTAAAGGTGTTGAGTATATATTGGATTTATCATCTTATTTTCAAAATGCGAGTGTTGGAGAAATAAAAAAGGGTTATATCGAAGAGAGTAACCATTATATGTGCTTACTATGTGGAGAGCAAATAGAAAAAGGAATTATCTATCCATTGGATGGAAAACTTTACGAAGCGGAAAAATTTATGATGATTCATATTAGGCAAAGTCATCATTCCGTTTTTCATCATTTGCTTGGTCTTGATAAAAAAATGACAGGATTAACAGAGCATCAAACAAAATTATTAGAGTTATTTTATCAAGGAAAAAGTGATGAAGAAATTAAGGAGGAGTTGAAAATTGGTAGCTCTTCTACGATAAGACATCATCGTTTTACTCTCAAAGAGAAAGAAAGACAGGCTAGAAATTTCCTAGCAATGATGGAATTGTTGAAAGAAAAGGATAACCATGCCCCTGACTTTGTCCCAGTTCATCCGACGGCAACCATGGTGGATGAGCGTTATAACATTACAGCAGAAGAGCAGGTACAAATAGCAGCAAAGTATATAAAAAATGGCAAGCTAACGAAGTTTCCATTGAAACAAAAACAGAAGTTGATTGTTCTTCGTGAAATAACGAAGCAATTGGAAGAGGGAAAAAATTATTCTGAAATAGAATTGAATGAAGTTTTAGGTGCTATATACGAAGATTACGTGACAATTAGAAGATATTTAATAGAGTATGGTTTTCTAGATCGAGAGGCAGATGGAAGTCTTTATTGGTTGAAAAAATAAGAAAAGGTGATAACGATGGATCGGAAAAAAGAATTAAAACAGCAGTATAAAGAAATAAAAATTGAAGCTGGTATCTATAAAATAACGAATAAGGTGAATGGAAAGGTTTTTGTAGGGAGCACGAGGAATCTCAAAACCATTAATGGAGTAAAATTCTCCTTAGAAAATGGCGGACATACGAATAAAAAACTGGTGGAAGAGTGGAGGAATTATGGAAAGGGTGCATTTGAGTTTGAGATTCTTGAAGTGTTAAAACCAACAAATGACCCTTACTATAATGAAAAAGAAGAACTAGAAAAGTTGGAAGAAAAGTGGCTGGAAACATTACAACCCTTTGGGGATAGAGGGTACAATAGTAATAAGAAAGATGCTTCTTAAGGGAAGTGTCTTTTTTGTTAAAAAATTCTTTCCTTTTTTTAGCGAAATTGATATGTTACTTAATAACCAGACATTATTGCTGTATATTCATAAATAAAGAAGGAGGGAAAGGCATGATTAGACAAATGACAAGCTCTGATTTACCGAGAGTTTTGGAAATTTATAATGATGCAATTATAAACACAACAGCAGTATATCATTATAAAGAGCATACTTTAGAACAGAGACAAGAATGGTATAAGGAGAAAACAGAGGGAGGCTACCCACTTCTTGTTTTTGAAGAGGAAGGGCAGGTGCTTGGCTTTGCAACATATGGTCCGTTTCGTCCGTGGCCAGCTTATAAATATTCCATTGAACACTCTGTTTATGTTCATAAAGATGCTAGAAAAAAGGGAATTGGTACTCTCTTGTTGAAGGCTATCATTAAACAGGCAGATGAAGAAGGCTATCAGACAATGATTGGTGGAATTGATAGTACGAATAAAGGCAGTATACTTGTACACGAGAAATTAGGATTTACATACTCAGGCACGATAAAGAAAGCTGGCTATAAATTTGGTAAGTGGCTAGATCTAGACTTCTACCAATTAGATTTAAAAGGACCAATACATCCTGTTGAAGGATAAGAAGGAGTGGATTGATAGGATGAAAGAAAAACCATCTTTTGGTGAATATCCAGACTATTATCGTGGCTATGTAGAATTAGTTCCAGAAGGAGAGATTATCGAAATTCTCTCTTCCCAACTAGAGGAAACGATATCGTTATTAAAAGCAAATAAAGAAAAAAGAGATTTTCGCTATGCAGAGGGAAAATGGAGTTTAATAGAAGTAGTTGGCCATATCATCGATACAGAAAGAGTAATGGCATACCGATTACTACGGATTGCAAGAGGGGATAAGACGTCTTTACATGGGTATGATGATGAAGTATATGTTGAAAATGCCCATTTTTCCGCAAGAAAGCTGGAAGACCTTCTCGATGAATTTATCCTTGTTAGAAAAGCAACTCTTGTCTTATTAAAGGGACTTCCTAAAGAAGTATGGCAAAATATCGGATACGCAAATAATGGGGAGTTTACGGTGAACTCCATCGCCTATATTATCGCAGGTCAT
>DATMFU010000401.1:0-2041 GCA_035556015.1 Niallia sp.
TGAAAGCATCTCAAATTTTCCGTCTATCTTTACTTCTGGTCCACTTAATCGATACTCCATCCGATCAGACTGTGCAGTTAAAGTATATACTAGTGAAGAAATCCCTCTGATTGCTAGCCTAATATTTTGAAAAATGACTTCCTATAAGAACCCAAACCGTATATTTATTTGAGAATGTAAAATCTACATACCAACTCGTTGTAATAATGTGTTGAGAAGAGATACGGATAAATCCAAACATATTTTCAGTATATAACCAAACCAACATATACCCATTATATTATCAGAAACCGTTTTCAACAAGAAGTTTACTAAACAATGAAGGAACAGTTTTCTATTCTTTATATAAGTATTAATATTAAATAACTATACTTACCATTCATCTTCTTTCAAACAAACATTATTGATGACACAAAGGATAACTTATGATAAAGTATATTACAAGAACCAAGACATTACATTGAAATAATCAAAACATAATCAAAAGTTACTCTGATTTTTAAAACACAGGAGAGTGAAACCATGCCATTAATAAAACTAGATATGATGGAAGGCCGAACAGAAAACGAAATAAAACAAATTCTTGATGTAGCTCATGACGTAATGGTCCGTAACTTTCATGTACCGGAAAGAGACCGTTATCAGATTGTTTCCCAACATAAACCATACGAAATGATCATTCAAGATACCGGTTTAGGATTTGAACGTTCAGAAAATGTCATTATTTTTACTATTACAAGCAGAGAAAGAAAACAAGAACACAAACAAAAATTTTATCAAGAACTAACAGAAGAATTAGAAGCTAGATGCGGAATTGCACCAAATGATGTGATGGTTTCTATCGTTATTAATGGAGACGATGACTGGAGCTTTGGATTTGGTGAGGCGCAATTTTTAACTGGAAAACTATAATTTCAAGAGAAGCTGGGACATAAGTATTTTCAACCAAATACCCCCGAACGATTATACGTACATGCTAAGAAAAGTTCGTATAATTATTTGGGGTTTTATTCATTTTAAGAAAGAAGGTTTGTGGTGATCACCCGCAGCCAGCACACACTTCGCTTTCCATGAGCGAGCCCTCGTTCCTGCAGTTCCTGCAGGGTCTTGGACTTTCTCACAGCTCCATAGTAGTCTACGTGTATTCAGTCTGCTTCGTATTTCCTACTCATTATATTTTCTTTTAAAAAAGGATGAAACGAGTTGGTTTCGCTACTAAAGGAGAGATTGTTCGTCTTTATCTATTATATATTTTGTTTTGTCCCAGTCTGTTCTTTTTAACTTTTTTCGACAAAAAGGCACCTTATCCCAAAGGTACCTGTAATTTCTTACTCGCTATAAACTAATGCCTGCTGACTAGTTCCAAACTCTCTTATTTTATTTCTTACCGTTTCTTTTACAGCTTCCATTCCTGGTGTAAGAATAAACCGAGCATCATACACATCAGGATTTTCTACTAAAACTTGGCGTACGGCTTTCGCCCATGCCTGCAAACATTCCGTATTTACATTTATCTTTGCATGCCCTAATTCAATTGCTTTTTTTATTTGATGGTCAGGTATCCCAGAACCTCCATGAAGGACTAATGGTACTCCTGTAAGGTCTGCAATTTGTTTCATTTCAGCAAATCCTAAAACCGGTTCTCCTTGATACGGACCATGAACAGACCCTAATGCAGCAGCCAGTGCATCTATGCCCGCCTCATTCACTAGACGCACACATTCTAGTGGATCTGCGTATTGGATCCCTCCAATCAATCCATCTTCCATTCCTCCAACGGTTCCGACTTCGGCTTCTACCGATACGCCTTTTGGTTTTGCATACTCTACCACTTCTTTTGTCATCATGATATTTTCTTCAATTGAATAATGAGAACCATCTATCATTACCGAACTAAACCCGGCATCAATTGCCATTTTACATCTATCTACGCTCATTCCATGATCAAGATGTAGAGCCACCGGTACAGTAATATTTAGTTCTTTCACAAGCTGCTTAACTCCGACTACAATCGTTTTAAATCCTCCTAAATAATCCACTA
>DATMFU010000402.1:0-26541 GCA_035556015.1 Niallia sp.
AGGGACACTACAATTTCTTGCTTCGGCAAACAAATTTAGTGTCCTTTTTATTGTTAAGTTAATGAATATATACATATATCTCTTAAATTTTTTCCGTCTGCACTTAAACTCTCATTTTTTAAGATACCATCTAAAGTAAAACCTAATTTTTCTGGAATAGCTCTACTTTTTGTATTTTTTGAATCTACTCTAATTTCAATTCGATTAGCATGAAGTGATTCTTTGGCGAAATTTATTAAAGCATTTGTACTCTCTGTAATATAGCCTTTACCAGTATGATGGGTATCACACCAATAACCAATTTCAAAGACACGAACCTTCCAATCAATAGAGTGGAAGCCAGTAGATCCTATAAATTCATTTGTATCTTTTAAGTAAATATGTAATCGTAAATCTTCTCTTAAAATATACTTGGCATAAGATTCTCTTACACCTTCTTCCACTTCATCTAGAGATTGTTCTTTATTAGCAAAAACCATCCAAGGTTTAAGCTCCTGAATAGACCGTTGAATACTATTATAGACATCTTTTCCGTCTCCCGGCATACAAGGACGTATTTGTAAACGCTCTGTTTCCATACATTCTGGTAAATCTATTAAAATTGGTTTCAAATTATTCACCTCTTTTTAATCTATCATAACAGCAACTATAATCATTTATCTACTAAGATAGAAGGAAATCTCCTCTTACTAGATTTAATAGTCATAGGCTATTTTTTAGTGCATACAATGTATTAACAGAAATGGTAGGGGGCAAGGCAATGAAGAAGAAAAAATATCAAAATATCATGACCAATCATATACGGGAGCATTCCTCCATCTATTTATTCATTATTGTATTATTTTTTATGGGAGTTATTTTTGGAGCAATAGTAGTAAATAGTATATCTTTATCTCAGAAAGAAGATTTATACTATTATTTATCCCAATTTTTTGGACAGGTAACGAATGGACAGGTGGCTGAAAGTAGGGACCTTTTCTTCCAAAGTTTATCTCATAATAGTAAATATATTGGATTTATTTGGTTATTGGGAATTTCTATTATTGGTTTGCCAATTATACTTATCCTACTTTTCATTAAAGGAATGTTAGTTGGTTTTACAGTAGGATTTCTTGTTAATCAAATGGGCTGGCATGGTTTTCTATTATCATTTGTGTCCATATTGCCACAAAACTTAATTGTTATTCCAATTTTTATTATTTCTGCTACACTATCAGTAGCATTCTCTTTAAAAATGATACGCCAACAGTTTATGAAGAAAAAGGGAGAACCGATGCTACCGATATTTGGAAAATATACGTTTGTACTTTTCCTTTCCTTTTTACTTATTGCCTGTGCTGCAGGAATAGAGGCATATATTTCACCTTTCTTGATGAAAGCTGTTTTAAATATGGTTCAGTCTTTTATTGCCTTGTTCTTTATTTAGAATCTATTTTTAAATAAGAATTATTATAAATGGTTAGTTGTAATAATTTTTATTAGGATTCTTTTCCTTCTTCTGCTATAATAATATGGACAGTGGCTAGGGAGGGACTTTCGGAATGGAAAGTAGACTAGATAGAATAAAAAAACTGTTGCATTCTTCGAGCTATAAATTAACTCCCCAAAGGGAAGCGACAGTACGAGTACTATTGGAAAATGAAGAAGACCATCTAAGTGCAGAAGATGTTTATTTACTTGTTAAAGAGAAATCTCCTGAAATTGGATTGGCAACCGTATATCGTACATTAGAATTACTTACTGAGTTAAAAATAGTCGATAAAATAAATTTTGGTGATGGCGTGTCAAGATATGATTTAAGACAAGAAGGCGCAGCTCATTTTCATCACCATCTAGTTTGTATTGAATGTGGAGCAGTAGATGAAATTCAAGAAGATCTCTTAGGAGATGTAGAAAAAATTGTTGAACGTGATTGGAATTTTAAAATTAAAGATCATCGCTTAACATTTCATGGAATATGTTATCGATGTACATCAAAAACTGATCAAGTGGAAGAATAAACCTTTTCAAATATAAGAGAAGGTTTTTTTGTTTATCCTATAATTTTTTAACTAGAAAAATAGAAATTTTCCTTTGTATTCCTTTATAATTAATGAAGAATAATAAAAGGAATAGGTATATTATTTGTCCAATCTGGCATAGCTTGTATTAGATATGTCTTGGAGGGATAATAATGATCCGATTGACTAAAACAGTTTTTCATACATTAAAGGTTTTTTTGATTTTTACAGGGTGCACAATCCTATTTTATTATGCAATTGTATGGTTTAATCAAGAATATCAACAGATGCATCGATACGATGAACCATCTGGTGCAGCCATTAAGGTAAATGGTAATAATACAGAGGAAACAGAGAAATATTCTTGGAGAGACAGAATATTGCTGTTTTATTTAAATGGAGAGTAATCTATGGAAGATCAACTTAAAGATTTTATGCATTATTTATTAGTAGAAAAGGGATTGGCTAAAAATACCCTTGTTTCTTATGAAAGAGATCTAAAAAGTTATATCAAGTATATGAAAAATGTGGAAAATTGTGAAATGAGTGATATACAACGCTCTCATATTATTCGTTTTTTAGCCTTTTTAAAGGATCAAGGGAAATCATCTAAAACGATTGCCCGTCATATTGCATCTATACGAGCTTTCCATCAATTTCTCTTTAGAGATAGAATTTTAGAAGAAGATCCATCTATACATATTGAAACACCACAAGCAGAGAGAACGTTGCCGAAAGTTCTATCCATGGAGGAAGTGGAAGCACTCCTAGATTTCCCACATAAAAATGATCATTTTGGAAAAAGGGATAAGGCAATGCTTGAATTACTTTATGCTACTGGTATACGAGTGAGTGAATTAATTAATTTAGATGTAGATCATGTTCATCTTACAATGGGTTTCATTCGTTGTATTGGCAAGGGGAATAAAGAAAGAATTATACCAGTAGGTGGAGCAGCAACACGAGCACTAGAGTCCTATTTATTGGAGGCTAGAAGGGAATTTTTAAAAGGTAAAAATCATGGAGAAGATTCTTTATTCCTAAACCACCATGGAAATAGATTGTCTCGTCAAGGATTCTGGAAGATACTAAAGCGGTTAGGCAAAGAAGCACATATTGAAAAAGAGATTACCCCTCATACGCTAAGACATTCTTTTGCAACTCATCTTTTAGAAAATGGTGCTGATTTAAGAGCGGTACAAGAAATGCTAGGCCATGCGGATATTTCTACTACGCAAATTTACACACACGTAACAAAAACTAGATTAAAAGATGTATATAGTCAATATCACCCGAGAGCTTAAGAAAACACTGTTGATTTGTTCGCAGTGTTTTTTTGATTAGATTGATATTTTAATAGAGAGAAACTTTAACTTGGAAAAAAAGTCATAAAAATATCAAAATTTTCTAGAGACAAAAGATGTCAGACTTCTGACGATATGCTATAATTTTTTTAGGTTAATTATACATATTGCAGGGGAAAATAAACGGATAGTAAGTAGTAAAAGGAGGATTTACAAATGTCTACATATAAATTTAACAGAATCTTTCTGATTGTTATGGATTCTGTAGGTATTGGTGAAGCACCAGATGCTGCAAAATTTAATGATATTGGTGCCCATACACTGGGTCATATTGCAGAAAAAATGAATGGTCTTCATATGCCCAACATGGGAAAATTCGGCTTGAGTAATATTGAGGAAATTGGTGGAATAAAGGTAGCAAAACAACCATTAGCCTATTATACAAAGATGCAAGAAGCCTCTAATGGAAAAGATACAATGACAGGCCATTGGGAAATTATGGGTCTTAATATTGAAACTCCATTTCGTGTATTTCCAGATGGATTTCCAGATGAATTAATCAATGAACTCAAGGAAAAATCTGGTCGTAAAATAATTGGTAATAAGCCAGCAAGTGGAACAGAGATTCTTGATGAGTTAGGTAGTAAACATATGGAGACAGGAGATTTGATTGTTTATACTTCTGCTGATTCTGTTTTACAAATAGCTGCTCACGAAGAAGTAGTGCCATTAGATGAACTTTATCGTATATGTGAAATAGCAAGAGAATTAACTTTAGACGAGAAATACATGGTAGGTAGAATTATTGCGAGACCATTTATTGGAGAACCAGGCAATTTTAAACGTACGGCTAATCGTCATGATTATGCATTAAAACCATTTGATCGAACTGTCATGAATGAATTGAAGGATCATCAGTTTGATAGTATCGCTATTGGTAAAATCTCTGATATATATGATGGTGAAGGTGTAACGAAATCATTGAGAACGGTTTCTAATATGGATGGAATGGACAAATTAATCGACACGTTAAAAATGGAGTTTACTGGTTTAAGTTTCTTGAATTTAGTCGATTTTGATGCATTATATGGACATAGAAGAGATCCAATTGGATATGGAAAAGCCCTTGAAGAATATGATGCGAGATTAACAGAAGTATTAGAGTTATTAAAAGAGGATGATTTATTAATTATCACGGCAGATCATGGAAATGATCCAATTCATCATGGTACCGACCATACTAGAGAATATGTTCCTCTAGTAATTTACAATAAAAAATTAACAGAACCAAAGGAATTACCAATTCGTCAAACATTTGCAGATATAGGAGCAACGGTTGCAGAAAACTTTAAAGTGCCAATGCCAAAGTTCGGAAAAAGCTTTTTGAAAGATCTAAATTAAGGAGATTAATCGAAATGAACTATGAAATGATTAAGCAATCAGCAGACTTTTTGAAAAATAAATACGCTCATACACCGAAAATCGGCCTTATTTTAGGTTCAGGATTAGGAGTACTTGCAGAGGAAATTCAAAATCCAGTTACAATTCCATATAAAGAAATTCCAGAATTCCCAGTTTCCACAGTAGAAGGACATGCAGGTCAACTAGTATTTGGAACGATTCATGGGGTAGAAGTAGTAGCAATGCAAGGTCGCTTTCACTTTTATGAAGGATATTCCTTCGATAAAGTTACATTCCCAGTTCGTGTGATGAAAGAGTTAGGAGTAGAAACTCTAATTGTAACTAATGCTGCTGGTGGAGTTAATGAAAGCTTTGCACCTGGCGATTTGATGCTTATTACAGACCATATTAATAATATGGGTACTAATCCTTTAATTGGGCCAAATGATAGTAAGTTAGGGGTTCGTTTCCCAGACATGTCATCAGCTTATTGTAAAGAACTACGTACAACAGCTCATGAAGTTGCTAAGAAAATAGATTTGGCTATTCAAGAAGGAGTATACGTTGGGAATACTGGACCATCTTATGAAACACCTGCAGAAGTTAGAATGCTTAGAGTTTTAGGTGGGGATGCAGTGGGAATGTCTACTGTTCCAGAAGTAATTGTTGCTAGACATGCAGGTCTTAAAGTATTAGGAATATCTTGTATTTCTAATATGGCAGCAGGAATACTTGATCAACCATTAAATCATGAAGAAGTAATGGAAACAACAGAAAAGGTAAAAGCAAATTTTCTACTTTATGTGAAAGAATTAATTAAGGAAATTGGTGCTTAACTTCATTTTTATTTGATATCTTCTAATAGAAATTACTTCTAGTAAAAAGGGGACTCTACACTATGGCAATAAGAATGGTCGATTTAATAGAGAAAAAAAGAGATGGGAAAGAACTATCACAAGAAGAAATTTCTTTTATTATTAAGGGCTATACAGAAGGAAGTATTCCAGATTACCAAATGAGTGCCTTTAGTATGGCTGTATTTTTCCAAGATATGACAGAAAAAGAGAGAGTAGATTTAACGATGGCAATGGTCAACTCTGGAGATGTTATTGACCTTTCGGCAATTGAAGGAGTAAAGGTAGATAAACACTCAACTGGTGGAGTTGGAGATACAACTACCTTAGTCTTAGGACCACTAGTTGCTGCTGTAGGTGTCCCTGTTGCAAAGATGAGTGGTAGGGGACTTGGACACACTGGCGGAACAATCGATAAACTAGAATCTGTTAAGGGTTTTCATGTAGAGATAGAAAAAGAAGAATTTATTGAGTTAGTCAATAAAAATAAATTAGCTGTTATCGGCCAAAGCGGGAACTTAACACCAGCAGATAAAAAGTTATATGCTTTAAGAGATGTAACTGCAACAGTTAATAGCATCCCATTGATTGCAAGTAGTATTATGAGTAAAAAAATAGCAGCTGGTGCAGATGCTATTTGCTTAGATGTAAAAACAGGTGCAGGTGCTTTTATGAAAACCCTAGAGGATTCACGAGAGCTTGCATCCGCAATGGTTTCTATAGGAAATAACGTAGGTAGGAAAACGATGGCGGTAATTTCTGATATGAGTCAGCCATTAGGATATGCGATTGGAAATTCCCTTGAGGTAAGAGAGGCCATAGATACGCTATCTGGTAAAGGACCTGAAGATTTAACAGAATTATGCTTAACATTAGGTAGCCATATGGTATACCTAGCAGGAAAAGCAGATTCTATTGACAAAGCGAGAACAATGTTACAAGAAGTAATCCATAATGGTAAAGCTTTAGAAACCTTTAAATTATTTCTAAGCTCACAAGGTGGAGATGCATCGGTTGTAGATCATCCAGAACAATTACCGACTGCAAAATATATCATAGAGCTTCCGGCAAAAGAATCGGGTTATGTTTCAGAAATAACAGCGGACAGTATCGGAACTGCCGCAATGATATTAGGTGCAGGTCGTGCTACAAAAGAATCTGAAATAGATTTGGCAGTTGGCTTAATATTGCGTAAAAAAATTGGTGAACAAGTGAAGGCTGGAGAGTCACTTGTAACCATTCATAGTAATACAGAAGATATAGAGGACGTTAAGAAGAGTTTATATGAGCATATTAAAATTTCTTCTGAAGAGGTAAAAGCACCAACATTAATTTATGAAGTAATAACAGATTGATATATTCCGTGAAGGCGCTGCTTTCACGGTTTTTATACAATATCTAATTAGACAAACATCTAATTAGTGGCTGTGAATAAAGGGAGGTAATGAAATGATAATTGAATTAACACGATTTAAAGTGAAAGCAGGAAAAGAGGATGTAGTCACAAAATGGATGGAAACATTAAATAATCATATGGATGAAGTATTAGATACATTAGATGCAGAGAAAATGTACGTTGAAACCATTTTTCGCGAAACAGTAAATGGTGAAGAATACTTATATTGGTATTCAATCCAAGGTGAAGGAGGGATAAATGTAGAAGAATCAAGCCATGAGATTGATAAATTGCATGTAGCCTTTTGGGAAGAATGCATAGATCCTAATTATCCTCCGGTTCAGATTGTTCCACAGGTATTAATGATTCCCAATAGAATAAGGGAGAGAATGAAGTAAAAGGAATGCTAGATTTTTTCTTTTGTTTATTGTAATTGGAGTATAAAGAATGGATAAGCGAAGCATTGTATAGATAAAAATGAAAACGGCCTTAACTTCCTAAATAGGTGAAGGCCATTTTTTTATTAATAGACCATAATGATTAATATGTTCGGTGTATGTAATTTATTTTAAGAGATAAATGTACTTTACCTTTATTTTTTGAATTTATTGCTTAGTTAAAACTTCTGGGCCATTTGCAGTTATTGCTATTGTATGTTCGTATTGTGCAGATAAGCTACCATCCACTGTTCTTGCAGTCCAACCATCTAGGTCTACTTTTGCATGATAACTTCCGATATTTAGCATTGGCTCTATTGTAATTACCATTCCTTCTTTTAAGACTGTTCCCACATTCGGTGGTCCATAATGAGGAATATGTGGTAGTTCGTGCATCTCTTTACCGATTGCATGCCCAACAAAATCTCTTACTACAGAATATCCCTTTGATTCTGCATATTTTTGTATAGCGTGAGAAATATCTCCTACACGGTTGCCAATCAAAGCCTTACTGATGCCTACATACAATGCTTCTTCAGTTGTTTTTAATAAATTTTCTGCATCAGGAGAAATATCTCCAACTGCATAAGACCAAGCTGAATCTGCTAACCAACCATTTAAATTAACGACCATATCAATGGTTACTATATCCCCTTTTTGTAAAGGTGTATTAGATGGAAACCCATGACAGATAACATCATTAACAGATGCACAAGTTGCATATGGATACCCATGGTACCCTTTTTGTTCAGGGATTGCTCCTCTTTCTAAAATGAAATTCTCTGCAAAAGTATTAATATCATTTGTAGTAATACCCGGCTTGATTAGTTTTGCAATTTGTTTATGGCAATCAGCAAGAATCGCTCCAGCTTCTTTCATTTTTTTTATTTCTTCCGGTGTTTTCAAATAAATCAAAATAGACCCTCCTTTCATTCATATAAAATATTATATCACAATAAAAATCACTACTATCTTCTTATGAAGTAGAGTGATTTTTTTTATTTTTCACTACTCTATTGTTGATTTTAATTTTCAAGATAAATATTTTTAATAAACTGTATAAATTTAGCTATTTTGGAAAAAATGTTGCCTATATAGAATGGAGGGTCAATAGATGAAACGCATCATATCAATGTTAATCATTACTTGCTTTTTTACTTCGATTTTAACACCAGGTGCATTAGCAGCTGAAAAAAAGGAATTAGTAGATAATGTTCGTTCTGCTATTTTGATTGATCGAGATACAGGAACTGTCATGTATGAGCAAAACAGTGATGAACAACTTCCCCCTGCAAGTATGACAAAAGTAATGACGATGCTTCTTATTATGGAAGCAATTGATCAAGGAAAATTAAAATGGAATGAAAAAATTCGTACTAGTGAGCACGCGGCATCAATGGGTGGATCACAAATCTTTCTTGAACCAGGAGAAGAAATGACAACGGAACAAATGCTAAAAGGAATAGCTATTGGATCAGGAAATGATGCGGCTGTAGCAGTTGCTGAGAGACTAGCTGGCTCAGAGGATGAATTTGTTAACAAAATGAATGAAAAGGCTAAGGATCTAGGGCTGAAAAATACAAAGTTTCAAAATGTAACTGGTCTTCCTACTGGAGATCATTATAGTTCAGCTAGGGATATGGCCATAATGGCAAAGGAATTACTTAAATATCAAGACATAACTAAATTCACAGGTACTTATGAGGCTTATTTAAGAGAAGATACGGACAAAAAGTTTTGGCTTGTAAATACGAATCGCCTAGTGAAATTTTACCCAGGAGTGGACGGCCTAAAAACTGGATTTACTGCTGACGCAAAATATTGCTTAACTGCAACTGCTATGAAAGATGGAATGCGTGTAATTGCGGTTGTTTTCGGTGCGCCAACTTCTAAAGAAAGAAATGCTCAAGTTACGAAAATGCTTAACTATGCATTCAGTCAATATGAAACACATCCTTTACACAAAAAAGACGAGGCTATTGGAAAAATTAAAGTTAGTAAAGGAGATCAAAAAGAGGTAACAGCCGTAACGAGTGAACCCATTTCTATCCTTACAAAAAAAGGAGAGGCAGTGGATAAATTAGAAAAAGTTATCACCATGAATAAAAATTTAAAGGCACCGATCGAAAAAGGGCAAGAAATTGGTCAGATTGAATATGTAAAAGATGGTAAAGTATTAGTTTCGAGCCCTCTTGTTTCTCAAAAAGAGGTAAAAGAAGCGAAGTGGTGGACATTATTCAAGCGATCTGCAGGTATGTTTACGAAAACTGAATAGAAGTTATTTGTCGAATCTATTTTTATTCCTTCTATTTTTAGCGAATAGACACTAGTTTTGTCTATGAAGAAGGAGATACAAAAAAGAATATAGAATAGTTTCTTAAACCAAATAAGGAGGCTATTCTTGTGAGTCTTAATATTGATTTGGAAGTAAAATTCAATGTACTTTGTATTCGCTTAACAGGGGAATTGGATCATCATTATGCAGAAGAGTTGCGAACAAAGGTCACTACTGCAATAGAAAGCTATAATGTTCGTCATATTGTGTTAAATTTAGAAAACTTAACATTTATGGACAGTTCAGGTTTAGGGGTTATTTTAGGCAGATATAAACAAATAAAACAGCTTGATGGTGAAATGGTTATTTGTGCCATTTCTCCAAGTGTTCAAAGATTATTTGATATGTCAGGAATGTTTAAAATAATGAAGCTGGAATTAAATGAAGAGTTTGCTCTACAACGATTGGGGGTTGCTTAATATGAGAAATGAAATGCATCTTCAATTCAGTGCTCTCAGTCAAAATGAGTCTTTTGCACGTGTAACAGTAGCGGCATTTATAACACAGCTCGATCCAACAATGGATGAATTAACTGAAATTAAAACAGTTGTGTCTGAAGCAGTAACGAACTGCATTATTCATGGGTATGAAAATGATCCAAGTGGGGTTGTATATATTTCTGTGATATTAGAAGATTCATTCGTCGACTTAACGATTAGAGATGAAGGAAAAGGGATTTTCGATGTGGAGGAAGCACGACAACCATTATTTACGACAAAACCCGAATTAGAACGATCTGGAATGGGATTTACCATTATGGAAAACTTTATGGATGAAATCGAAATTCAGTCGAGTCCTGATAGCGGAACAGAGATTCGTTTGCGTAAGCATTTAATGAAAAGCAAGATGCTAAGCAATTAAGAGGAGAATCGTCTATGGATGTGGAGGTAAAGAAAGATAAGAAAGAAACGTATCTTAAAGACCATGAAGTCAAAGAATTAATAAAAAGAAGCCAAGATGGAGATCAATCAGCTAGGGATACAATCGTTCAAAAAAATATGCGTCTTGTATGGTCTGTTGTTCAAAGATTTTTAAATAGGGGCTATGATCCAGATGATTTATTTCAAATTGGATGTATTGGTCTTTTAAAATCAGTGGATAAGTTTGATTTAAGTTATGATGTGAAATTTTCAACCTATGCTGTACCAATGATTATTGGTGAAATTCAACGCTTTATTCGGGATGATGGGACAGTAAAAGTAAGCAGGTCCTTAAAAGAATTAAGTAATAAAATCCGTAAAGCTAAAGACGAATTATCCAAACAATATGGCAGAACACCTACGGTCGGGGAACTTTCTGAATTTCTAGAGATACCTCCAGAGGATATCGTTTTAGCGCAGGAGGCAGCTAGAACTCCTTCCTCCATACATGAAACGGTTTATGAAAATGATGGAGATCCTATTACCTTATTAGATCAAATTGATGATGGTAATGAAGGGAAATGGTTTGATAAAATTGCCTTGCAAGAAGCGATAAGAGAACTAGATGAACGAGAACGACTAATTGTGTTTCTTCGATATTATAAGGATCAAACACAATCAGAAGTAGCTACAAGACTAGGGATATCTCAAGTACAAGTTTCGAGGCTAGAGAAAAAAATACTTCAGCAAATGAAAGAGCAAATGGATCTTTAGATCCATTTGCTCTTTTTCTTGTATAAGAAAATCATTGTCCTAAATTTACCAAATAGGAGAGTTTCATAATTAGATACATATAACCCAATACTAATTGATAAGGCAGATACTTTTATGAATAATCCAAAGTTATGAAAACCAGGTTGTTAGGAAGTGTGAAATTTATGGCAGAGACTATTTATATTCGAATGAGACATCGGATTCAAAAGAAGTCAAATGACGTAATTTATTTGAGGGATCTTGCGCAGGTAATCGCTTCAGATACCTATATGTCAAAGTTAAATAATTTATGTCTTTACCATATTACGGAACAAGATAAGAATATCATCATTATTGATAGCACAAGGGTAATACGTATTATAACGAGTGAGTTTAAAGAAGTAGAAGTGCAATTAATTGGACCAGCTCAAACAATAATTGAGGTTGTTTTTAAAAAAAAGAAATTATCTCTTCCTTTGTTTATTTTAGTATGGCTTTTACTTTTTATTGGTTCCGGACTAACTATTATGAACTTTCATGAGGACGTCAGTATGCAAGCTGTACACCAAAGATTGTATACGATGATAACTGGTAAAGAAGTAGAAAAACCACTAATGTTTCAAATTCCTTATTCTATTGGGTTAGGGCTAGGGATGGTTATTTTCTTTAATCATGTGTTTAAAAAGCGATTAAATGAAGAGCCAAGTCCTTTGGAAGTAGAAGTTTTTAATTATCAGCAGTCATTAGATCAATATGTGATTATGCATGAAAATAAAGAAAGCATGAAAAATTTAGATGATCATTAATATTTTATTCATAATTTTTGTGGGTATGGCTTGGGGAATTACCGTTGGAGCAGGATATGTAGCATTTTTAACTGTCTTTGGAATTATTCCTCGCCTTACACAACTAACCAAAACGGTAAGTAAAATTCATGCATATGAATGGGCTGCGGTTTTTGGAGCAATAACAGGAACTCTAGCTTTTTTGCAACAACCAACTTTTGCTTTGCCCTCTTTTCTTTTAACAGTACTAGGACTTGCTGATGGAATTTACGTAGGTATGTTGGCAGCAGCGTTAACAGAAGTATTAGATGTTTTTCCTTTATTAGCTAAAAGAATAGGTATTGATGATCGTTTGCTAATTCTTATGATGGCACTTGTTTTTGGGAAAATTATTGGCTCCTTGTTTCATTGGATATATTTCATTCCATAAAAAGCGAATGTACTTCAATTTAGAAAGGGAGTATGAAAGTGGAAAAAAGGAGAAAAGTAATATTAATTACAGATGGAGATGAATATGCAAAAAAGGCAGTAGAAGTTGTTGCGAAAGAAATTGGAGGAAGGTGTATTTCTAGCTCCTTTGGAAACCCTAGTAAGCATAGTGGTGCTGAAATTATTCAGTTAATTAAAATGGCAAAGTGTGATCCTGTACTAGTTATGGTAGATGACAGTGGATTTGTAGGGGAAGGGTCTGGAGAAAGAGTGTTGAAATACATAGCGAAACATCCAGACATAGAAGTGCTAGGAGTAATTGCTGTTGCAAGTAGAACTAGAAGAGAAGAATGGACTAAAATCGATATTGCAATTGATCAAGATGGAGAACTAACACCATATGGAGTAGACAAATATGGTATTCCAGAAATAGAAATAGGAAGAATGAATGGAGATACAGTTTATAGCTTAGATGAATTGAATTTACCTATCGTAGTTGGAATCGGGGATATTGGGAAAATGGGAAAGAAGGATTCCTATGAAAAAGGTGCTCCTATAACGAGGAAAGCCGTTGAATATATTCTAGAAAGAAGTGGTTACAATGTCGAGCAGCAAAAAGGATCAGATGGTACCAATCTCTGAGGATTTACAAGTAATTGAAAAATACATGAAAGATCGGGTTGGATTAGGAAAAAGCTTTGATTTAGGTGTTCGAAAAATCAAAGTGTTAGGAAAAGAAATCAATTTATATTATGTAAATGGATTATGTGACAGTGTTTTGATTGCAGAGATTTTAGAACAACTACTTTTTTTAAATGATACAGATAGAAAGTCGCAAGCCGAAAATATTTACGATATTGTTCAAAACCAGCTTGTGCATCAAAGCGTTCAGCCAATTGAAAAAATGGATGAACTAGTTGATCAAGTGTTATCTGGATTAATAGTAGTTTGTGTGGAAGGCTACAATCATGCATTTGCAGTAGATGTAAGAAGTTATCCTGGAAGAATGCCACAAGAACCGGACACAGAAAAAGTCGTAAGAGGATCGAGAGATGGATTTGTAGAAAATATTATTGTAAATACAGCTATTACTAGAAGAAGAATTAGAGATGAACGTCTTCGTTTTGAGATGATGAAAGTTGGGGAGCGTTCAAAGACGGATGTTTCAATAGCTTATATTGAAGGCATAGCTGATCCAGATTTAATTGATATAATCAGAAAAGAACTGAATAATATTAAAACGGATGGATTGACAATGGCTGATAAAACGGTTGAAGAATTTCTATTAAAACAAGGCTACAATCCTTATCCTTTAATTAGATATACAGAAAGAGCTGATGTTGCAGCAACACACCTTTTAGAGGGGCATGTAGTTATTTATATTGATACTTCGCCTAGTGTAATTATTACACCTGCAACTTTCTTCCATCATTTACAACATGCGGAGGAATATAGACAATCTCCAATGGTTGGAACTTTTATTAGATGGGTAAGATTCATAGGTGTCATTGCCTCTATATTTTTCTTGCCTTTTTGGTTTTTGGTAGTATTAGAGCCGTCCTTATTGCCAGATAGAATAGCGTTTATTGGACCTAATGAGACAACCAATATCCCTATTGTGGTACAAATCTTTATTGCTGATTTAGGGCTGGAATTTTTGAGGATTGCCGCAATTCATACCCCTACACCATTATCAACAGCCATGGGTTTAATTGCAGCTGTATTAATAGGACAGATTGCTATTGATGTTGGCTTATTTGTTCCAGAAGTTATATTATATGTATCTGTTGCAGCAATCGGGAATTTTGCAACACCAAGTTATGAATTAGGTATCGCTAATAAATTAGCCCGTTTTTTCTTGTTAATTTTAGTAGCAATTTTCCAACTACCAGGATTTGTAATTGGGATAACAGTATATATTTTATTCTTATGTCAAATTAAGACATTGAATGTACCTTATCTCTGGCCATTAATTCCATTTTACCCTAAGGCGCTTTTACAGCTAATCATAAGAAGGACTGTTCCAGGTAGCAAAATTAGACCTAGCCATCTTCATCCAGGAGATCGTTATAGACAACCTTAATTAATTCGATCAACTATTGAGTATTATTTCATTTTATGGTACATTTGGATAATTAAAGTGAGCTGTTAGTTCATAATTATCTTAAACAGACAGTTCTAATTAATGACTGTCTGTTTCTTTTTCGTTTGTGATAATTTTATAAAGAATAGAGGGGAATCTGGTGCACTGTTACGGTACTTCAAAGGTAAATGATGCGGGTCATCTAGAAATTGGTGGAGTAGATACATTAGAAATAGTCGAAAAATTTGGAACTCCTGTCTATGTATATGATTTAGCATTAATAAGAGAACGAGCTAGAGGGTTTAAGTCCACTTTTGAAAAATTAGGGATTAAAGCACAAGTAGCATATGCAAGTAAGGCTTTCTCAACTGTTGCAATGGTGCAACTTGCTGAAGAGGAAGGATTATCCCTTGATGTTGTATCAGGGGGAGAATTATTTACTGCATTAAAAGCAGAGTTTCCAGTGGAAAGAATTCATTTTCATGGTAATAATAAAAGTAGAGAAGAGCTTGAAATGGCTATTCAATATAAAATAGGCTGTATCGTGGTAGATAATTTTTATGAACTACAAATGCTTCAGAATTTATGTGAGGAAAGAAAAACGAAGATGTCTATACTACTTCGAGTAACTCCAGGTATTGAAGCCCATACCCATGACTATATTTTGACAGGTCAGGAAGATTCTAAGTTTGGTTTTGACCTTCAAAATGGACAAGCTGAAGAAGCGCTTTTGAAATCAATAGAATCAAGTTATTTAGAAGTATTGGGGCTCCATTGTCATATAGGTTCACAAATCTTTGACACAACTGGTTTTGTACTTGCTGCCCAAAAAATTCTAAGTCATCTCTCTGAATGGAAAACGAAATATTCATATGAATCTAAAGTATTAAATTTAGGTGGAGGTTTTGGCATTCGATATACAAATGAAGATGAGCCAATTCAACCATCTGAGTATGTAGACGTTATTATAAATGAAGTGAAAGAACAAGTATCAAAATTAAATATGCAGATGCCAGAAATTTGGATTGAGCCTGGTCGATCATTAGTAGGAGATGCAGGTACAACTTTATATAAAGTTGGGTCTCGTAAAGAAGTTCCTAATGTTCGCCAATATCTTGCTATAGATGGTGGAATGAGTGATAATATTCGTCCAGCACTGTACCAAGCCAAATATGAAGCAGTGCTAGCAAATAAACCTCTTCAAAAGGCTGATGAAGTAGTATCCATAGCAGGGAAATGTTGTGAATCAGGAGATATGCTTATTTGGGATTTACCTTTACCAAAAGCAACTGATTCAGATGTACTTGCAGTATTTTGCACAGGTGCATATGGTTATTCTATGGCTAATAATTATAATAGAATCCCAAGACCTCCTGTTGTCTTTGTTGAAAATGGGGTAGCACGATTAGTAGTAAAACGAGAAACTTATGAAGATTTATTGAGATTAGATTTGCCTCTTAAAGAAACTGCTACAATAAAGAACTAATAAAAAAAGAGTCTCCTTTCGTAATGGAGACTCTTTTTTATTTAAGAAAAGAAAGATTTAATAGCATCCACGATACTTGCAAAAAATTCTTTGATTTTCGCTAAGAAGCCTTGACCTTCCTCACTATCCAGATAGCCTGTCAGTTTATCCTTTGCTTCATTTAATTGATCTCCAACTTGATTCCAGTCAATATCCAGTTCTTTAAGTTTGTTGAAAAAGTCAAGTAAACTTTGTAATTGTGCATCACTTAATGTAATATTTAAGTCATTTGCACTGTTTTCGATTATTTTTTGCAATTCAGCTGTTGTTTCTGGTTTTTGTTCGGCAATTTCTTCTTTAATTTTTGCCATTAACGCAGTAGCTTCTTCTTTACCAATATCTTCGCCTAAATTTGCTGTTTCTACCATTTCTTCATTTGCAGCTTGTTTTATATCCTCAGGTATAGCAGAATCAGTTGATACCTCATAAGCTTTTATTATGCCTGTTAAAGCAGCAGTACCTGATACGACAATAGGAGCCGTTATATAAATTTTAGCATCTTTTACACCGGCTGTAATTAAAGCATTCGTATACATATCATCTGTAACCCAATTTATGTTTTTAGTAGTTACTTGTAAACCAGTTCCTTCTTCGCCAATAGTAATTGCAGAAGAAGAAATAGCTCTTGTACCAATTAATGATTTAGATATATAACTACCTAAATACTTATGTTCTTCTGCATTAGAAACAGTAAGTATTTGTGCATCTTCTTTAGCTTTCATTTCTGTTAATAATAACTGCTTTTGTTCTTCTGTTAAATTTTCGCCTAATGTAATAATCATATCACCAACTACTACATCGGCATTAGCAGTAATTGGTAAGATGAATAGCAATAATAATGTTAGTAGGACTATTTTCTTGTTTTTCATTTTATCCTCCTTGAACCATTTCGTAAGATGATTTTAGTCTTGAGTCAAAAGTAATGTTTCTTTTAAATAAGATAGCAGATTTTTGGATGAAGTAAAGCACTATTATAGTAGACGATAGGTATATTGAAAAAGTTTCGATATAATCAATTTTGCATTGGAAAATAATAATAAATTTCCAGTTAAAGAGAAAAAAGGTGTACCTTTTCTTTTTATTTTGCATAATTTATATGGTAAATATTTATCTAATGATATATATTATTTCTTACACTATTATTACTTTTTTATCATCTGGTCTTTTAGTCATAATTAGGTATAAATCCTTTTCCTTAGAAGATTTTCATTGAAGAATAACGGTATTTTATGTATGATAGAACCATTAACAAAAGTGTATTTTATTTATAGAACTTGTTAAACCATGAATTAAAGATGAAAATTCACTTTCATTCTAGAAACGGTTGATTGAAGAGTCTTTTAGATGGGAAAACTGTTAGATGAATATGTGTTAATTATAATGAGGGATAGAAATGATAATTCGATATAAAAAAGCATTCGAAAAAATTGCTATGGGCTTACTTTCTTTCATGCCTGCGGAAAAGGATTTAAAAGTTTTGCAGCAGACCATAAAACAATATGAGGCTAACGAAGATTGGCAGTTGTTTTTATGGAAGGAGGAAGAAGATATTATTGGGTTAATCGGAGTAATTTTTGAAAAAACGGATTCTATTACAATACAACACATCTCTGTTAACCCTTCGCATCGCAAACAAGGTGTTGGAAAAGCGATGGTACAGGCAGTACAATCTTTATATCCAACGAAAGAATTAAAGTCTAATGAGTTGATTCTTGCCTTTTTATCAAAATGCAAGGAAGAAATTGGATGAAAATAAAAACTGACTATTCAAGTGTATGTTTCAAACAAGGATATACACTTGAAGGTCAGTTTTTTTATTTTTTCCTCTTACGTATAGCTTCTTCTCTTTCTTTTAAAACGATACTTCTATCTCTTGTTAAATGTCTATTAATAACTTCTGGAGGGACATCAAGAGAACATTTCCATTCGATATTTATTTTCTTACACAATTCCATACACTCAATCTCGAGTTTACGATCATTTAGAGGAATGTCATAAGGAAGAAAGATAGCATTTTTTTGAAGGTGTTCCATTTCGTTTTGCAAAACTTGAAAAAATTGTTCTGCATGTATTCCAAGTTCTCTTAATGAAGAAGAATGTTCCTGTAATATTTCCATCCCTTTTTTTAATGTTTTCTTTGCTCCATTTAGGTTTTGTCTTCGATGATGGTAAGCTGACACTGCAATTAATATAAGCCCGACCCAAACGGACCTTTTGTTCCTTTTATCTACTTCTTTCCAATATTCTTCAAGTATTTCATGACACTCAAAAAAATCCCTATCACCATGAAAATGAGCTAAATAGTGAATATATGCTTTTGGATACATAGTCTGCTCCTTTACATCTAGTGGTTTGTGTATCTTATCTTTACGATAGTAGATATTATACCGATTTTCTATATAAAAAGTAATTATTTAGGTCATTAGAAGGAATTAGAATTATTTTTCTGTTGGATAAGTATTGAGTTTCATCTATACTAATAATATCATTATAATTTTAAGGGTAATTTAGTAGGATATTGGTGAGAAGAATGCAGTATAATGTGAAAATTGATAGTTTTGAAGGTCCATTGGACTTATTGCTTCATTTAATAAATAAATTAGAAATCGATATTTATGATATTAATGTTGCGGAAATAACGGAGCAGTATTTAGAATATATTCACGCGATGAAAGTATTGCAATTAGATGTAGCAAGTGAATTCTTGGTAATGGCTGCAACTTTGCTTGCGATTAAAAGTAAAATGCTACTTCCAAAACACGAAGATGAATTATTTGATGAAGAATTGATGTTTGAACCGGAAGAAGATACGAGAGAAGAATTAATTGAAAAATTAGTAGAGTATCGTAAATTTAAAGAAGCAGCTGACGATTTAAAAGAACTCGAATTAGAAAGAGGTTTAATTTTCACTCGACCTCCAAGTGATTTATCTAACTACACAATAGAGCAGGAAGAGAACGTAAAACAAGAATTAGATGTTTCTTTATATGATATGCTTGCTGCTTTTCAAAAGTTGTTAAAGCGAAAAAAGTTACAAGCTCCACTTTCGACTAAAATAACTAGGCAAGAAATACCAATTGAAAATAGAATGAATGAAATTCTTATTTTCTTGAAAAAGAGAAAAAAAAGAACATCGTTTGAAGAACTTTTTCCTATAGCAACCAAGTCACATATTGTGGTCACTTTTTTAGCTATACTAGAACTTTTAAAGCGTTGTGAAATATTTGTGGAACAGGAAGGCAACTTCGCAGATATTTTTGTAATTGGAAAGGAAGTTGAATAAGGGTTTGAAAGTGAATGATTGGAAAGCGATACTGGAAAGCTTGTTATTTGCAGCTGGAGATGAAGGCTTAACTATTAAACAGCTTATCCATGTTTTAGGACTAGAACAGTTAGAAGTTGAACAGCTAATGGATGAATTAGTAAAGAACTATCAAAAAGATAAAACAAGAGGAATTGCTATTATTGAACTTGCAGGTACGTATCAATTTGCTACTAAAAAAGAGCATTCTGATTATTTAAAGAAACTTGTAGAGTCTCCCCATGCTTCTACTTTATCTCAGGCAGCTCTTGAAACTTTGGCCATAATTGCATATAAACAACCAATAACAAGAGGAGAAATTGAAGACATCAGAGGAGTTAAAACAGAGAGACCGTTACACACTTTATCTGCAAAAGCATTAATTAAAGAAGTTGGCAGAGCTGAAGGAGCAGGTAGAGCTATTCTTTATGGTACTACGAAAGAGTTTCTTGATCATTTTGGATTGAAAAACTTAGGTGAATTGCCACAGCTTTCTGAAGGTGAAGATGAGTTTAATCAAGAAGAAGCAGATTTATTTTTTGAATCTTTTAACCAAATGGATTAGTAAAATGCCAGAGTGTCTGAAGAAGAGACTCTGGCATTTTTTTGTGGAATGGCGATATAAGAGTAAATATTTATGTACATTTTCATCTTGGTTTCTACATACCTTTTAAAGAGTACTTCACGTTTGGAAATGGAGTTGACACACAAAATGAGCAGTTATAATGAATATGTTAGGGATGTGTTAATTTGGAATCAGGAATTAAAAAACTTGCTCGAAGCAGAGAATGTTCAAAAAGAAGAAAGTGTATGGAGAAGGTTAGATAAATTTGCAAACTTGATGGAAAATGTTCAAAGAAAACAACTTAATACAGAAGAGTTAATCCGGATACAGCATGAAGCAGAAGAATTACATGAAGAAATGGAAAATTATTTTACGAGAAGGCAACAAATTGGCACAATTTTCACTAAAGAGCCTTCTGTGGGAATAGGAAAACATCAGCTGCCACCATTACCATATGCGTATGATTCTCTAGAGCCTTATATTGAAAAAGAAATAATGGAACTCCATCATAAAAAGCATCATCAAGCATATGTAGACGGATTAAATAAAGCGGAAATACAATTAGAAAAAGCAAGAAAGGATAATAACTTTGCACTTGTTAAGCATTGGTCAAGAGAACTAGCATTTCATGGTTCAGGTCATTATCTTCATACTATATTTTGGAACAATATGATTCCAAATGGTGGTGGAAAACCTAGGGGAGCATTAATGGAGGAGATCAAAAGCTATTTTGGTAGCTTTGAATCTTTTAAAAAGCACTTTAGTGAAGCTGCGAAAGCGGTAGAAGGTGTGGGTTGGGCTATTTTAGTATGGTCACCGAGAGCTAGACATTTAGAAATCTTACAGTCAGAAAGGCATATGCTTTTAACACAATGGGATACAATACCTTTATTAGTCCTAGATGTATGGGAGCATGCTTATTATTTACAATATAAAAATAATAAGGGTCAGTATGTTGATAACTGGTGGAATATCGTAAATTGGAAGGATGTAGAGAATCGGTTTTTAAAGGCTAGTGAATTAAAATGGAGACCATTCTAACCTTTGATATTATTGCATACCTAATTAGAATGTAGAATGATATTTGAAGCTTAATTCTTTTAAAGGAAAAGAGTTTGTAAAAGTTTATTTCCATCTCTTTCTTGGTCCCTTTCAAGGGGCCTTTTTTTACTAAAAATCATCATATTGTCTTGAAAAATATAGGCATATCACGTTAACTTTTGCATAAACTTGTACAAACCATAAAAGGAGACGGGGTTGTGCTTTATGAATTTACGTAAAGGGATTATATTTTCCATCGTTGCCTCCATTCTGCTACTAGCTATACCAGATAAAGGAAGTGCACAAATATATGTGAGTGCAAATAGTGCTATCCTTATGGAACAAGATTCAGGACGAGTTATCTTTGAAAAGGATGCTTATACCCAAAGGAGAATTGCTAGTATTACAAAAATTATGACTGCGATACTAGCAGTTGAATCAGGTAAACTGGATGAAACGGTTAAAGTAAGTGACCGTGCCATAAGAGCAGAAGGTTCGTCTATCTATTTAAAAGCTGGTGAAAAAATAAAACTAGAAGATTTGGTGTATGGCCTAATGCTTCGTTCGGGAAATGATGCTGCAATTGCCATTGCTGAAACAGTTGGAGGAAGTATAGAGGGATTTGTATATTTAATGAACCAAAAAGCAGAAGAAATAGGTATGAAAAATACCCATTTTGCTAATCCCCATGGACTGGATGATCATGAAGATCATTATTCCACTGCCTATGATATGGCAATTCTCACACGATATGCGATGCAAAATGATACATATAAAAAAATTGCCGGAACGAAAACCTATCGTTCAGAAAGTTCTAATGATGAATGGGATAGAGTATGGAAGAATAAGAATAAGTTATTAACCAGTTTATATGAATATTCAACTGGAGGGAAGACAGGATACACAATTAGAGCCAAAAGAACATTGGTTAGTACAGCTGAGAAGGATGGTGTTTCGTATATAGCTGTTACGTTAAACGATCCGAATGATTGGGATGACCACATAAAAATGTTTGAAACAGCTTTTAAACAATATAAAAAGGTACAAGTTATGGAAGATGGCACAATAAAAGCTATTAAAGATAAATTTTATAAAAATAAAGTTTATTTATCATCTGAATTTGAATATCCAATAACTGAAAAAGAAAAAGATGGATTTAAAGTGGAATATAAACTTTCTAAGGTGAAAAAGAATTGGAAAAAAGATGAAGAAAATGTACCAGATATAGTAGGAGAAGCAAAAATATATTTAAATGAAAAACTAATAAGTAGTGAACCGATACATTTTAAACATGAGCCTAAAAAAGAATCTAAAGGAATAGTCGACTATTTTAAAAGTATTTTCCTTGCTTTAACAGGGGTAGCGTAAAATGGTTAATTATATTTGGGCAGCTTTAGCATTAATAGGTATTGTATTTGCAGCATTCAATGGGACAATTGATGAAGTAAATAAAGCTATTTTCTCAGGTGCAAAAGAAGCGGTTACCATTTGTATTGGATTAATTAGTGTACTTGTGTTTTGGCTAGGAATGATGAGAATAGCAGAACAAGCTGGATTGTTACAAAAATTAACAAATTTATTTAAACCTTTAATTGTAAGACTTTTTCCGGAAATACCTAAGAATCACCCTGCCTTTGGATATATATTATCAAATATGATTGCAAATATTTTTGGATTAGGGAATGCAGCAACACCACTTGGAATTAAAGCAATGGAAGAATTGAAAAAATTAAACGGTGGAAAGAATACTGCAAGTAACAGTATGATTACATTCCTAGCATTAAACACATCTTGTATAACATTAATTCCTACAACGGTAATAGCAATCCGAATTAATTATAATGCTTCTTCACCTACAGATATTGTGGGGCCAACCATTATTGCTACAATTATTTCATGTATTAGCGGAATTTTAATTGATCGCTATTTTTACTATAAGCGAATGAAAAAAAGGTGATAGCATGCAAATAGTATCCTTAATTTCATTATGGATGATTCCATCCCTAATTGGTTTCATTTTGTTATATGGTACTTTTAAAAAAGTTCCTACTTATGAAAGTTTTGTAGAGGGAGGAAAAGAGGGAATACAAATAGCATTTTCTATTATTCCCTTCTTAGTAGGAATGCTTGTAGCAATCTCTATTTTTAGAGCTTCTGGAGCATTAGAATATTTTATGAGCTTTCTTAAGCCAGCATTAGACTTTTTGGGAGTCCCTTCTGAAGTAGCGCCTTTAGCAATAATTAGACCTATTTCAGGTAATGCAGCTTTAGGAATGACCAGCGATTTAATAGCAACCTATGGACCTGATTCATTTATTGGTAGACTTGCTTCTGTTATACAAGGAAGTACAGATACAACATTGTATGTACTAACTGTTTATTTTGGAGCGGTTGGGATTAAAAAAATGGGAGATGCTTTAAAGGTAGGACTACTAGCTGATTTAGTAGGGTTTATCGCTGCAATTGTGGTGGTTACATTGATGTTTGGTAAATAAACATGATTAAAGGAATGCTTTTTAAGATTACTATTCTGTTTGTTATATAAGGGCATCTTGCTCTTAATGTTTCAAAGCAGATCAATAATCTTGAAAGTGTTCTTTTTGCTATTTTAAAGATATCTTTGAAATTCCGTCAATTTATGTCATAATTCAATAAGTATGCATTAATATTCTATTTTTGAACAAATAATTACTGTTGGTAAATGATAATAGATAATAATGGAGAAATAAATTAGAGGTGATATATATGGAAAGACTTCAAAAAGTAATTGCCCATGCTGGGGTTGCATCAAGAAGAAAAGCAGAAGAACTAATTCTAGACGGAAGAGTAACAGTAAACGGAAAAACGGTTAAAGAATTAGGAGTGAAAGTAAACTCATCAGATAAAATTGAAGTAAATGGTATTCCTATTGAAAGAGAAGAACCTGTTTACTTTATCCTTTATAAACCAAGAGGGGTTATTTCAAGTGCTAATGATGATAAAGGTAGAAAAGTAGTTACAGACTTTTTTACTGAAATAGAAGCACGAATCTATCCGGTTGGTCGTCTAGATTATGATACGTCTGGAATTATTCTATTAACAAATGATGGAGAATTCGCTAATTTAATGATGCATCCAAGAACTGAAATTGAGAAAGTATATGTAGCAAAAATAAAAGGCATTCCATCTCGAGAAAAAATCAAACTTCTTGAAAAAGGAATTATGTTAGAAGATGGGAAAACAGCTCCAGCAAAAGCAAAAATCCTTTCTATTGATAAGAAAAAAGGGACAAGTATTGTAGAGTTGAAAATTCATGAAGGAAAAAATCGACAAGTACGTAGAATGTTTGAAGCAATAAATACACCAGTTATGAAATTAAAGCGCGAGAGATATGCATTTCTTAATTTGAATGGTTTACAACCTGGTGACGCAAGAGAATTAACAGCACATGAAGTAAAAATGCTAAGAACGGAAGCAACAAAAGTGAAGAAGTAAACAATAATTAGTATTAATGTCTAATTCACTTCTTCTCCAACTAACTATTCGATTTTCCATTTATGCTGAAACGTTCATAAAACTTTCACAGTTGGCTAAGTAATGATAACAATGTCTACATGCTATAAATGATATAATGATAGCGAGATGGATGAATAAATAGGGGCCATTGTTCATGGACTATTTTCACCAAAAGAACACGAAAAATATGTAAGGTATTACTAATTGATTAGAAATGTTATGGCGTACGCTTTAGGAGGTTTAACAATTGGAAAAAGAAATTAAGATATTAGTTGTAGATGACGAAGAAAGAATTAGACGACTTTTAAAAATGTATTTAGAAAGAGAAAATTTCATTGTAGAAGAAGCAGAAGATGGAATTAGTGCTTTGTCAAAAGCGTTAAATAATGATTATGATATTATTTTACTTGATCTTATGATGCCAGGAAAAGATGGTATGGAAGTATGTAAAGAGCTAAGAGAAAAAAAGGCTACCCCTGTAATTATGCTTACAGCTAAAGGGGAGGAAGTTAATCGAGTACAAGGGTTTGAAGTGGGAACAGATGATTATATTGTCAAACCTTTTAGTCCAAGAGAAGTTGTGTTAAGGGTGAAAGCACTTTTAAGACGTTCTGCAACAACCAATTTTGTACAGACAGACAATACTTCAAAAGATGTTATTGTATTTCCTGCTTTAACGATTGATCATGATGCACATCGTGTTCTTGCGAATGGTAAGGAAGTTAGCTTAACACCAAAAGAATATGAACTTTTATATTTTTTAGCTAAATCTCCAGATAAAGTATTTGATCGTGAACTGTTATTAAAAGAGGTTTGGCATTATGAGTTTTTTGGTGATTTAAGAACCGTAGATACTCATGTAAAGAGATTAAGAGAAAAGCTAAACCGAGTTTCAGAAGAGGCAGCAGCTATGATTGTTACTGTGTGGGGAGTAGGTTATAAATTCGAGGTTAGTAATGGATGAAATTTTGGCGTAGCGTAGTTTTTAAACTTTGGATAACTTTTTTACTTCTTGTTTCCGTTGTGTTAACTATTCTTACCATTATGCTATTGGAATACTTTGATCAAAATTATAAAGAACAAAAAGAGACTACATTAGCGTCAACAGCAACGAAGATTTCAAATGTATTTATTAATCATGACATAAATAATGGACTAGAAATTTCGCAAGCTTTATTAGAATCTGCAGGAGCACTTATTATTTTACCAACTGGTGAAGAATATCATTACCCCGTGGATCATATTGATATTGCTCTTTCTGAATTACAAGACAATAAAGAGTTATCCAAAGGATTATTAAAAAACAAAACGACGATAACAAATATTGCACTTAAGGATGAAAGAGGAAAGGCAGAACAACTTATTATTGCTGGTGCACCTATTAGTATCAATAATAATCAAAAAGGTGTAGTTTATGTTTATCAATCCGTTGATTTAAATAATGATTCTAAAGTTTCTACGACAAAATTTATTGTACTAGCTGCTGTAGTAGCCATCATTCTTACAACAATTTTTGCCTTTTTCTTATTAACGAGAATAACAGAACCGTTAAGAAAAATCAGAGAAGCAGCTCTTAATTTGGCTCAAGGAAATTTTGATGCAAAAGTACCTGTCCTCTCTCAAGATGAAATAGGTGAACTAGGTGTTGCATTCAATGAAATGGCAAGACGTTTAAATTTTAATATGAATGCCTTAAGTCAAGAAAAGGAACAATTAAATAACGTATTAAGCGGAATGGCAGACGGTGTTATTACGTTTAATAAAAACGGAAGTTTATTAATTACGAATCCTCCTGCAGAGAGATTTTTACAACACTGGTATTACGAGCAAGGTGAATTTGAAGTTGATAAAATGCAAATACCGGACGAGTTAAAAAATCTTTTTCAACTTGCGGTGAATACCGGTGATGAACAAATTGATGAAATTACACTTCAAGGTAGAAATTGGGTATTGATTGTCAGTCCTCTTTATAATAAA